>NZ_BAEU01000115.1:0-68363 GCF_000246875.1 Halomonas sp. KM-1 | reverse complement strand
AGCAGCGGCACCAGCGGCGCCAGGCGCGGGAAGGTGGCCTGCACGTGCAGCGGCATCATGCGCGCCACCACCGCATCGCGCAGCGCACCTGCGGGCGGCGCCTCGAGCAGCTGGCGCGCCATGTCCTGGAAGTCGATCACGCCCATGGCCTGGATGCGTCCCTCGGCAATGTCGGCAAGCAGCTCCGAGAGCCGCCGCGAGAGGTTCTCGATGGCGGTGAGCACGCGGCCGATGGCGCCGGAGAGCACGCGCAGGTCCCAGTCGTCGGACTGCGCCTCGCGCCAGCTCTCGAAGCGCTCCATCAGGCGCGGCGTGGCGAGCTGGGCGCGGGCGTCGAGCAGGGTCTGCTGAATGTTGGTCAGGGCATTGTGGTAGTGGCGCTCGTTGTCGAGCAGCGCGGACAGCTTGCCCTCGCGAGTGGGGTTCTCGCGCACCCGGCGCAGCTCCTGGGTCAGCGCGCGGATCGCCAGCAGGATCTGGTTGGTGATGTCGGGAATGCGGGAGAAATCGCCTCGCGCCAGCGCCGCCAGCACTTTGGCGGCGTCGTACTCGGAATAGAGCAGGTCCTCCACCTGGCTGGCCAGGGTCACCGCCTGGCGGCCGCTCGGGGTGAGGCGCACCTGGCCGGTCTGGCCCTGCTTCTCGATCAGCGCGGTGCGCTTGGTGCTGCGCCGGCTACGCTCCTCTGCCGCCGCGTCGTCGCCTGTCGTCGGCGATGGCGATGACGATGGCTGCCGGAAGTGAATCTCGCTGGGGGTGGAGAGCAGATTGATGACGAAGCTCAGATCGTCGTGGGGCAGTCCGGGGTAGCTCTCGCGCAGGTGATTGAGGCAGCGGCTCTGCGAGACGAAGGCACTGTTGGTGGCGAAGTCCTCGTCGAGCAGATAGTCGAGCAGCAGGCAGCCGAGGTCGAGCCAGTAGCCGTCGCGCAGCCCGCGACGCTGCTCCTGGCTCACCTGGACGAAGGGCGAGCCGGGCTCGTGGGCGCTGTCGTGCAGGTCGATCAGCCGCGTCGTGGCGATCAGCAGCTTGCTCCAGGCGGTCATGGGGTCTTCCCTGCGGGCGAAGAAAAAGGAGCATTATGCCAAGCTCGGCACCTCGGGTCATGGCGCGGATGGCTCCATTTTCACACGGTCTCTGCTTTTACACGCAGCCACGTGGAAACGGCCGGTTTGCCGATATGCGAGAATGCTCGCTGTCTGGCGAGATCGTCACCTTCTCGCCTCGGAGTCCACAGCAGCGCAGGGAGTGCCCAAGTGATCGATCAGACGTTAAAGCAGGTCTTCGGCTATGACGACTTCCGCTCCGGACAGCGCCCGGTCATCGAGGCGATAACCAGCGGCCGTTCGGCGGCGGCGATCTTTCCCACCGGCTCCGGCAAGTCGCTGTGCTATCAGCTACCCGCCCTGCACCTGCCCCACCTGACGCTGGTCATCTCGCCGCTGCTGGCGCTGATGCAGGATCAGCTGGCGTTCCTGGCCCGCCATGGCATCGACGCCGCCAGCATCGACTCGGGTCAGAGCCGCGAGGAAACGGCGGCGGTGATGGAAGGCGTCAAGCGCGGCGAGATCCGCATCCTCATGGTCTCGGTGGAACGACTCAAGAACGAGCGCTTTCGCGCTTTCATCCGCCGCGTGCCGATCTCGCTATTGGTGGTCGACGAGGCCCACTGCATCTCTGAGTGGGGTCACAACTTCCGCCCCGATTACCTCAAGCTGCCCCACTACCGCCATGAGTTCGGCATTCCCCAAGTGCTGCTGCTGACCGCCACGGCCACGCCGCGGGTGATCGCCGACATGCGCGAGCGCTTCGGCATCGCCGAGGCCGACGTCACCGCCACCGGCTTCTACCGCCCCAATCTCAACCTGGAAGTGGCGCCGGTGCCGGCCGAGACGCGCCCGCGTCGCCTGGTCGAGTGGCTCAGGCCCCGTCTCGGCGGCGAGCCGCCCCAGCCCACCATCGTCTACGTCACCCTGCAGCAGACCGCCGAGCGTCTGGCCGCCTACCTGAGCAAGGCGGGTTTCGTTGCCACCGCCTACCACGCCGGGCTCGACGCCGAGACCCGCGAGCGCATCCAGCGCAACTTCATGGAAGGCCATACGCCCTGCATCGTCGCCACCATCGCCTTCGGCATGGGCATCGACAAGGCCGACATCCGTAACGTGGTGCACTTCGACCTGCCCAAGTCGGTGGAGAACTACAGCCAGGAGATCGGCCGTGCCGGCCGCGATGGCCAGCCCTCCGATTGCTTGATGCTGGCCGGGCGCGATCACGTCAACGTGCTGGAGAACTTCGTCTACGGCGACACCCCGGAGCCCCACGGCATCCGCAAGGTGATCGACGAGCTGATCGAGGCGGCCGGGACCTCATGCCAATGGGAGCTGGTGCTCAACTCGCTCTCCCAGCACAGCAACATTCGCCCGCTGCCGCTCAAGACACTGCTGGTGCAACTCGAACTGCGTGGCTATATCGCGCCGCGCTACAGCTACTTCGCCGAGTACCGCTTCCGCCTGCACGACGAGCCCGAAGTGCTGGTATCGCGCTTCCAGGGCGAACGCAGCGCCTTCGTTCAGGCGATTGTCGACGCCTCGCAGCGTGCCCGCACCTGGTTCAACCTCGACTTCGCGGCCCTCGAACGGCTAGGCGAGGAGCGCGGCCTCAACGTCGAGCGCGCCCGCGTGCTCACCGCGCTAGACTATTTCGTCGCCCAGGGCTGGATGGTGCTCGAAAGCAAGCAGATGACCGAGGTCTATGAGGTGCTGCGCGGCGACATCGACGCCGCGGCCCTGAGCGAAGAGCTGCACGCCTATTTCCACGACAAAGAGCGGGCCGAGGTCGAACGTCTGCACGCCATGCTGGCGTTGTTCGAGAGCGAGGCGTGCCTGAGCCGCCGACTGGCCGAATGGTTCGGTGACACCCGGGCGCCGGAGCGCTGCGGCCACTGCTCGGCGTGTCGCGGCGCCGTCGCTCGTCTGCCGGAGCCCGAGCCGCTCGAGCCGCTGTCGAGCGAGGCCGTCGCACGCCTCACGGGAGAGCTGGTGCAACAGCTGGCCGCCAGCGACGAGCCTCATCCCGTCACCCCCGATCTACTGGCCCGCTTCCTGTGCGGCCTGACGTCTCCCCTGCTCACCCGGCTCAAGGCGCGCCGCCTGGCGGGCTTCGGCGCGCTGGAAGCGTACCGTTACGCCGAGGTCAGGGAGCTGGCCGCCCGCACGACATCGATCGATGGTCAGGCGTCGGCGGCACCGATGCCGTAATGGCGCAGCTTGTTGGCAATGGTGGTATGCGAGACCCCGAGCCGCTTGGCCAACTGGCGGCTGGAGGGATACTGCGGATAGAGCGAGGCCAGGATGCGGCGCTCCACGTCGCCCATGATGTCGGCGAGCGAGCCGTCGAGGTCGATGCCCGAGAGCCCCGGCGTCTCGCCCACGTCCGGCAAGCGCAGGTGGGCGGGCTCGATGGCGTCGCCCTCGCACAGCGACACCGCCTGGAACAGCACGTTCTCGAACTGGCGCACGTTGCCGGGCCAGTGGTAGGTGGAGAGCCTGGCCAGCGCCGCCGGTGACAGCGACGGCATACGGCAGCCGATCTGACGCGCGGCGCGATCGATGAAGTGCAGCGCCATGGCCTCGATACCGTCGAGACAGTCGCGCAACGGCGGCACCGCCAGCGACAACACGTTGAGCCGATGATAGAGATCCTGGCGGAAATGGCCTTCGGCGCAGAGCCGGGGCAGATCCTGCTGGGTGGCACAGATCACCCGCACGTCGAGATAGGTCTCCTCGTCGCTGCCCACCCGACGAAAGCCCCCGTCCTGCAGGAAGCGCAGCAGCTTGACCTGCAGCCGCGGGCTCATCTCACCCACTTCGTCGAGGAAGATGGTGCCGCCCGCGGTCATCTCCAGCAGGCCGAGCTTGCCCTCCGGGCGCGCCCCCTCGAAAGCACCCGGCGCATAGCCGAACAGCTCCGTCTCGGCCATCGATTCCGGCAGGCCGGCGCAGTTGAGCGCCATGAACGGCGACTGCCCACGGGCGCTGGCCAGGTGGCAGGCCCGCGCCAGCAGCTCTTTACCGGTACCGGTTTCACCGTGGATCAGCAGCGGCGCGTCCAGCGGCGCCATGCGCCGCGCCTCGCGAATCAGCGCAGCAAGTCGGGGACTCGCCTGGAACAGCGCATCGAAACCACGCAGCTCTTGGCGCTGTACCTGGTAGATGCGCTCGCCGATCCGGTCAGCGCTGTGCAGGGTCACCACGGCTCCGGCTAGGGAAGCCACGTCGTCGTGGTGCTCACGATGCAGTGGTGCGATGTCGGCTAGGAAGGTCGCATCGCGCAGCTTGATGCGCAGGCCGTTGACCCGCGCATTGTTGCGCCGAACCAGCGCCGGCAGATCCACGTCGGGCAGGTAGCGGTTGAGCGATAGCCCCGGCACCTCGTCGATGCGCACCCCGAGCAGCTGCCCGGCCGCGCGGTTGGCGGCCACCACGTGCCCCTCCATGTCGATCGACATCACCGGATCGGAGAGCGACGACAGCAGCGCATCGAGCTCGAGATGGCGCCGCTCGCTGGGCATCAGGCTGACCCGGCGCACGCCGAACACTCCCGGTATCGCCTCGAGCACCGGTTTCAGCGTGGCCAGTTGCGCATTGAGCAGGTTGGGAATGTGCAGATAGATGGCGTTGCCATGCTCACCGCCCACTTCGCCCCGCGCCACGTTGAGGCCGTAGTCGACGAAGTGCGACACGATATCGCGCAGGATGCCGATACGGTTCTGGCAGTGAAACCTCAATCTCATGGCGCTGGTGCCTCCGGGCGCGAAAAAGTACGTCAAGCCGACGTGACTCGCCTGTAAAGATAACGTGACACCTCTAGCGGTACAAACCTCGACGCTGCTGAAGTTGACGATATGGAAAGACGATCCGACATCAGCCGTCACGATTTCTTTACGCCCAAACCTCACTTCCCTTCGAAAAAGCCATCCGAAGACTGACAGACAACGCGCACACCGGCCCTAGACTCGAGTCAAAGGTTCGCCACACAAACACAAGATTTCAGCCGACCGGAGTGCCCCATGACGTCATCCAACCCGCATTTGAGCGATGTCGCCAGCAAGACCGGCTACCGCGCCCGTCTGCCCGACGAGAATGGCTACATCGACTGGCCGGAACAGGACAACGCCACCTGGCAGACCCTGATGCAGCGCCAGCTCGGCATGCTCGAAGGGCGCGTCTGCCAGGAGTATCTCGACGGCCTGGAGCGCCTCGCCCTGCCCGAGGACCGCATCCCCCAGCTCGCCGACATCGACCGCGTGCTGCAAGCGGCCACCGGCTGGCAAACCGCCCAGGTACCGGCGCTGATCCCGTTCGACACCTTCTTCAAGCTGCTGGCCAACCGGCGCTTCCCGGTGGCCACCTTCATCCGTACCCCAGAAGAGCTCGACTACCTCAAGGAGCCGGACATCTTCCACGAGATCTTCGGTCACTGCCCGATGCTCACCAACCCGGCCTTCGCCGAGTTCACCGCCACCTACGGCCGCCTGGGCCTCGAAGCCGAACCCAAGCAGAGAGTCTATCTGGCGCGCCTGTACTGGATGACGGTGGAGTTCGGCCTGGTGGACACCCCGGCGGGCCGGCGCATCTACGGTGGCGGCATCATCTCCTCGCCCAAGGAGACCCTGCACGCACTGTCGGATACACCCGAGCATCTGCCGTTCGATCCCATCGAGGCGCTGCGCACCCCGTACCGCATCGACATCCTGCAGCCGCTCTATTACGTACTGGACGATCTCACGACCCTGCACGACCTTTCCCAGCAGGACATCATGGCCATGGTGCACCGGGCCATGGAGCTGGGCCTGCACGAACCGCGCTTCGAGCCGGCCCCGAAGGCAGCCAAGGCATAAAGCCCGAACGCCAGCGACGACACCAATACCAACAAACCCAGACGAGGAGTGACCATGAGCCAACTTTCCGAACAGCAGTGCGAAGCGTGCAGCTGGGACGCCCCCCATGTCACCGACGACGAGCTCGATACGCTCAAGCGCGACATTCCCGAGTGGAGCGTAGAGGAGCGCGACGGCATCAAGCAGCTCGAACGCGTCTTCAAGTTCCGCAACTTCAAGCAGGCGCTGGCCTTCACCAACCGAGTCGGCGAGATTGCCGAGGAAGCCGGCCACCACCCCGCCCTGCTCACCGAATGGGGCAAGGTCACCGTGACCTGGTGGTCCCATGAAATGAAAGGGCTGCACAAGAACGACTTCATCCTGGCGGCACGCACCGACAAGGTCGCCGAGCAGCACTGAGCGATTCACGAGGGCTGGCGCAGCCGTCCTGGCTGCCCGGCTCACAACGTTTTGGGTCGATGTCTCCCAAAATTTATCGGCATTGTCTTACGTAGCAAATGGCGATATGCCTCTCTCGCTACCGCCCCGATCTCGATTAGGTTGAAAAGCGGCACCGTTACGGTGCCGTTACGTAAACCATACGAGAGAAAAATATGAAAAGGATCCTTCAAGGTGCACTGCTGGCACTCCTGCTGAGCTTCGCCTCGCTCGCTGCGGCTGAGGACGTCGCTCCGATCAACGTCAACACCGCCGATGCCGAGCTACTCACCGAACTGCCGGGGGTCGGCCCGAGCCGGGCCCAGGCGATCGTCGAGTATCGCGAAGCCAACGGCAACTTCGAGAGTGCCGACGACCTCACGCAGGTCAGCGGTATCGGCCAAGCCACAGTGGACAAGTTCCGCGATCAGGTCACGTTCTGAGGCGAGCTTGCGCTAGGCATTGGCCATACACAGCGAGGCCGGCAGATGCCGGCCTCGCTGTCGTATGGCGCAGAGTAACGTTCTGGCGTACTACAAGCGCAGGCCGCCATCGCATTCGATCACGCGCCCGGTGAAGTAGTCGTTCTCGATGATGAACGCCACGCTCTGGGCGATGTGGTCCGGGTTGCCGAGACGCTTGAGCGGCACGCCTGCGGTCAGCTTCTCCAGCATGTCCTCGCGCATCGAGGCGGTCATGTCGGTCTCGATGAAGCCCGGCGCCACCGCGCCCACACGAATGCCATAGCGCGCCAGCTCCTTGGCCCAGGTGGTGGTCAGCGCCACCACGGCGGCCTTGGCCGCGGCGTAGTTGCTCTGCCCCATGTTGCCCGCCCGGGAGATGCTGGAAATGTTGACGATCACCCCGTCGTGCCCCGCCTCGACCATCTGCGCCGCGGCTTCGCGACCGCACAGGAACACACCGGTGAGATTGACGTCGATGACCGACTGCCACTGCTCCAGCGACATGGTCTTCTCGACCTTGCCGTCCTTCGCCTTGACCAGCAGCGCATCGCGCAGAATGCCGGCATTGTTGACGAGACCGCTGACCGGCCCCAGGCGAGCCGCCACGTCACCGAAGGCGCGCTTCACCGATGCTTCGTCAGCCACGTTGACCTGAAACGCTCCCGCCTCGATGCCTTCTGCATGCAACGCGGAGACGGCCTTGTCCAAGGCATCCGTGTCCATGTCCAGCAACGCCAGTTGGGCGCCCTGACGTCCGAGACGCTGTGCCATGGCAAAACCAAGGCCACGGGCGCCGCCCGTGATGGCAATTACGCTCTTGTCCAGTTTCATTCGTTGTCCCTTGTCAGAGGTATGAGTCTTGGGCTCATTGCCCTGCCAGGCGGCCGAGCCTGACGAGCGAGCCATTCTTCTTGCCTTACTCCTCTATTCGGCACTTCAGGGCGCCGACTTGAGGCTGAAAGGATCTTTTGTGCATTGCAGCATAAAGGATGAGGACCGTGAATGCCAAGCGGGCCGTACGCATGCGCTTGAATTCCGGTCGAGCATCCCCATTTAGCACTGAACGACACCCTCGGAGCCGACATGCCGCTACTGCTCTTCTTCTCGCTGTTCACCCTACTCGACTTCGTCGTCCTGTTCTCCGTCGGCAGCCAGATCGGTCTGCTGCCCACTCTGCTTCTGGTACTGGCCACCGGCTTCACCGGTCTCTACCTGATCCGGCAGCAGGGTACCGCCACGCTGCTACGCGCCCGCGAGCGCATGGCTCAGGGCGAGCTGCCCTCCAGCGAATTGCTTACCGGCGCCGCTCTCATATTCGGTGGCGCGCTGATGCTCGCTCCGGGCTTCCTGTCCGATGCGCTCGGTCTGCTCTGTGTGATGCCCGGCGCACGGCGCCTGCTTGCCCGGCTGCTGGCGCTGCTCAATCTGCGCTGGCTTGCCACGGTCACCCGTCAGAACTCGAGCGCAGCGCAACAAGATGAAGCACGACACGATGCCGGGTGGCAGCAGCACGGGCATGAAGCCGAACGGCAGCGCAGCGACGAGCAGGGGCCGCCGCTGGAAGGCGACTTCATCAGCCGCGACGAGCCACGGCGTCGGGGTTGAGAGGATTCGGCGAAGCGTGAAATTTTTTTACTGCTGACCCTTGAAAGGCATTTGCCCGGCCCCATTTCTCGGTCAGCACAAGGCTACGGCGCCGAGCGGAGCTCGGTGCCTTTGACAAGGAAGGCGTCCTCGCCTCCCCTTCCAGACCCTCTGGAAGTGAATGACGAACCGCCATGTCCAGGCATGGCATCACAGACCATCAGGAGAACGTGAGCAATGAACATCCGTCCCTTGCACGATCGCGTCGTCATCCGTCGCGTTGAAGAAGAGCAAAAAACCGCTGGCGGCATCGTGCTTCCGGGCAACGCCCAGGAAAAGCCGACTCGTGGCGAAGTGCTCGCCGTCGGTAACGGCCGGATTCTCGACAACGGCGATGTTCGCCCGCTGGACGTCAAAGTCGGCGATACCGTGATTTTCAAGGATGGCTTTGGCGTCGAGAAGCAGAAGATCGATGGCGAGGAAGTCCTGATCATGAGCGAGTCCGACATTCTCGCCGTGGTCGAAGGCTGAGCCGACGAACCCTACTCCGTTCCCATAAGACGTTCACGAACTCACAGGAAGTAACGAAAAATGGCAGCGAAACAAGTCAAATTCTCCGATGATGCCCGCAAGCGCATGGCCCGTGGCGTTGACGTTCTGGCCAACGCCGTCAAGGCCACCCTGGGTCCGAAGGGCCGTAACGTGGTGCTGGAGAAGTCCTTCGGCGCACCGACCGTGACCAAGGACGGCGTCTCCGTGGCCAAGGAAATCGAGCTGAAAGACAAGTTCGAGAACATGGGCGCGCAGATGGTCAAGGAAGTCGCTTCCAAGACCTCCGACGTCGCCGGTGACGGCACCACCACCGCCACCGTGCTGGCTCAATCCATCGTCACCGAGGGCATGAAGGGCGTGACCGCCGGCATGAACCCGATGGACCTGAAGCGCGGCATCGACCAGGCCGTCATTGCCGCCGTCAAGGAAATCGAAGCCCTGGCCGTGCCCTGCACCGATTCCAAGGCCATCGCTCAGGTCGGCACCATCTCCGCCAACGGCGACAAGCGTATCGGTGAGATCATCGCCGAAGCGATGGAGAAGGTCGGCAAGGAAGGCGTCATCACCGTCGACGAAGGTCGCGGCTTCGAGGACGAGCTGGAAGTGGTCGAAGGCATGCAGTTCGACCGCGGCTACCTGTCGCCCTACTTCGTGACCAACCAGGACACCATGGCGGTCGAGCTGGAAGACCCCTACCTGCTGCTGGTCGACAAGAAGATCTCCAACATCCGCGAACTGCTGCCGGTGCTGGAAGCCGTCGCCAAGTCCGGCAAGCCGCTGGCGATCATCGCCGAGGACATCGAAGGCGAGGCCCTGGCCACCCTGGTGGTCAACAACATGCGCGGCATCGTCAAGGTTGCGGCTGCCAAGGCGCCCGGCTTCGGCGACCGTCGCAAGGCCATGCTGCAGGATATCGCCATCCTGACCAACGGCACCGTGATCTCCGAGGAAGTGGGTCTGACTCTGGAGCAGGCCAACCTGGATCACCTGGGCAGCGCCAAGCGCATCACCATGTCCAAGGAGAACACCACCATCATCGACGGCGCCGGTAACGAGGGCGACATCGAAGCCCGCGTCAACCAGATCCGCGCGCAGATCGAAGACACCTCTTCCGACTACGACCGCGAGAAGCTGCAGGAGCGCGTCGCCAAGCTGGCCGGCGGTGTTGCCGTCATCCGCGTCGGTGCTGCCACCGAAGTCGAGATGAAGGAGAAGAAGGCCCGCGTCGAAGACGCCCTGCACTCCACTCGCGCTGCGGTCGAGGAAGGCGTAGTGCCTGGCGGTGGTACCGCTCTGGTTCGCGTGCTGACCAAGATCAAGGACCTCAAGGGTGAGAACGAGGACCAGACCCACGGTATCGCCATCGCGCTGCGCGCCATGGAGTCTCCGCTGCGTCAGATCGTCACCAACGCCGGTCAGGAAGCTTCCGTGATCCTCAACGAGGTGAAGGCTGGCCAGGGCAACTTCGGCTACAACGCCCAGACCGGCGAGTTCGGCGACCTGTTCGAAATGGGCGTGCTGGACCCGGCCAAGGTGACCCGTACTGCGCTGCAGTCCGCCGGCTCCGTGGCAGGCCTCATGATCACCACCGAGTGCATGATCGCCGACGATCCGGAAGAGAAAGAAGGCGGCCCGGACATGGGCGGCATGGGTGGAATGGGTGGCATGGGCGGCATGATGTAAGTCGGCCACCTCCCAAGCCCTTTACAAGCCCCGCCATCGTGCGGGGCTTGTGCTTTTTTGGTGCACTACAGGGCTTTCACTGGGTTTCAAAAACGTTACCATGCTGGAAACGGTCGTCCCCGCTATCCTCACGACCGGTCGCAAGCGAGAACGAGACGAGCATGGTTGACGTACTGGACAAGTTGGCAGAAGCAGTCGCCGAAGAAGAGAACCTGGAATCGCTGGTCAATTCCCTGCTCGAGCTGCTGGAAGCCGTCACCGGGCTGGAGTCCACCTACCTCACCCGCATCGATACGCAACGTGGCCTGCAGCATGTCGTGTTTTCCCGCAACAGCAAGGATCTCGACATACCGGCCGGCTTGTCCGTGCCCTGGGGAGATACGCTCTGCAAACGGGCGCTGGACGAGAAGCGCCCCTTCACCGATGACGTCGAGGCCTGTTGGGGCGACTCCGTCGCGGCCAAGGCTCTTGGCCTGAAGACCTACATCAGCGAACCGGTGTGCATCGGTCAGGATGAGCTTTATGGCACCCTGTGTGGCGCCAGCAAGAGCCGGAAATCCGTCTCCCCCAAGTCACGTCGTCTGCTGGCCATGTTCAGCCGCTTGATCGCACGCCAGCTCGAGAGAGACAGGCTCCTCGAGCGGCTCAAGCAGGAACACATGACCTTCAGGGAGTACGCGCTCACCGATCCACTGACAGGCATTCCCAACCGCCGGGCCATGGAAACCGAACTGCAGCGCGCTTTGGCCAATGCCGAGCGTACGGGGAGCGTCATTCACCTCGCCTTCATCGACCTGGACGATTTCAAGCGGATCAACGACCAGCATGGGCACGATGCCGGCGACAGATTCCTCATCGAGATAGCGAAGACTCTGAAGACCGGCATTAGGGAAGGTGACGTCGTTGCCCGGATCGGTGGCGACGAGTTCGTCGTGTTCGGCAATGCCGGCACCTCTGACTCCGCCATGGCGCGGGAGGTGATTGCACATCGTCTGGCGGACCTGACCCGCGGCACGTTCGACTTGGGCGTGATCCAGCTCGAATATGGTGGAGCCAGCGTCGGTGTCGCCACCTCGCTCATGGGGGAACGCGATATCGACGCCCTATTGGGCCGGGCAGACGAGGCCATGTATCAGGCCAAGCAGGCCCGTCGCAACAACGACCCGACGCCGTCCATACACCATTCCAATTGAGGCGCTTTGCGCTACCATCGTCTTTTCCTCAGCCAGCAAGCCGACCCCATGCTCGCCAATATCCGTATCGTCCTCGTCCAGACCTATCACCCCGGCAACATCGGCGCCTCGGCGCGGGCCATGAAGACCATGGGCCTGACGAATCTGGTGCTGGTCAACCCACGCTGCTTTCCCGATAGCGAGGCGTCACGGCTGGCAGCAGGCGCTGAGGACGTGGTCGACGGCGCCCGTGCGGTGGCCACGCTGGAAGAGGCGGTGAGCGACTGCGTTCAGGTGGTGGGGGCCAGCGCCCGGCTGCGCAGCCTGCCCCTGCCCCATTTCGACGAGCCCGAGGCGATGGCCCGGGAGCTGGTGGAAAACGCCGCGGGCGATCCGGTGGCCCTGGTGTTCGGCCGCGAGCGCTTCGGTCTGACCAACGACGAGATCCGGCTGTGCAGCCATCAGGTCAGCATCCCCGCCAACCCGGACTACGGCATCCTCAATCTCTCCCAGGCGGTGCAGGTGCTCGCCTACGAGGTATTCAAGGCTTGGCGCCTGCGGCCAGAGAGCGGCTATCGCCCGCCGCGCCCTGCCGAGGAGCGTCAGCCGACTCGTGAGCAGATCGCTCATTTCCAGGAGCACCTTAGCCGGGTGATGCAGGCGAGCGGCTTTCTGACCCAGCCCCACGCCCGCACCGAGGCCCAGTTGCAGGCCCTGTTCGCCCGGGCTCAGCCCAGCCGCAAGGAGCTGTCGCTGCTGCGGGGCCTGCTTCGCTCGCTGGAAGAATCCGCCACGGACGACTAGGCTTCGAAATGCCCTGTCACGGAACCTTCTTTTGATCGTTACGGCACTGTCATCGCCGCCGTGAGAAAAAGGGCGTGATCCCATGAGGGGATCGGGCAATGGACACTGTCGAAGGTACGACACGGACGCGAGCAAGGAAGCGGAACGGGATGCGGCATCGAATATGCCCAGGGAGACATGCGCCACGAGGCTACTTGCCCGTGGCGCTCTTTCTTTCATGCCCTGACGCGCTGTTATGACCCCCGACGCTCTTCCACGACTTCCGACTCGCCGACGTGCAGCGACTCCCAGCCCGGCACTCCCTCACGGATTCGCTGCGAGAAATCGGGCGCGCGGTGAACCTGCCGTGCCCGCTCGTCGATCCGGCCGCCGGCTTCCAGCTCGGGTAGCGAATGGCCGGGCCACAGCCCGCCCACCTTGAAGGCATAGCCCGGCAACCGGTCGGTGACCAGCAGCCGGTAATCGAACGGCAGGCGTGCGCCGATGCCGCGCGCCATGTCGAAGATCAGCGTAGTGCAATTGGCCGTGATGGTGTTGTAGAAACGCGGTGATTCGACCAGCGCATTGGCTTCGTCGACGTAGGCCAGCAGCAGCGAGCGCATCGCCCTGCGTGACATGTGCAGGCGATAGATCGAGACCCGCTCGCCGCGCACCTTGGTGCGCAGCCCCACCGCATCGCGCTCGTCGGCGGCGACGATGGCAAGCTCGTACTGGCGGAAGAAACCGCCGATCTCGGAGAAGCGCTCGCCCTTCAGGCGCCGTACCTCCACGGAGAAAAGCACGAAGCGCTCACCTTCGAAGCCGAACGAGATCATCACGTGAGCGACACCGGGGCGCCCCCAACTGGAGACGATCATGTCCACCGAGTCGAGCCTTTCGAGGTCGTAGCTGCGCTCTTCCCAGTGCTCGTCCGCCTCGTCTCGGGTGTGCCAGTCGAAGTCGCGCACGTGATGCAGCGTCAGGCGTTCGCCGCGCACCTCACCCGTGGCCAGATGGACTACGTCCGCCGACCAGGGACGATCATGGGTGGGCTGCAGACGGAACCACCAGATCAGCAGCGCCGCCAACAGCAGCAGCAAGACAACGCTTGCCGGCCAGATCCCCTGGGCGCCGAGCATGACCAGCACCAGGGCGACCAGACTCCATCCCGTGACCGCCAGGCGCCGCTGGTTCGGCGTACCGGGCAGTCGGAACCACAGCGCAGCTGCGCCCCACATAGCCGCCAACGCCAGTACGGTATGGGCGACAATACCTACTATCAGCTGAGCCATTTCATTCCACTTCTTCCGAGATGCGGCCATATTAGCAGCCTGTACAAGGCCATGCCCGTCTCGCAGTGGTATGAGGTGACGAACGTCGAAATCAGGCTGGCGTCAGCCAGGCGGCATAGTCCGTCAGGCGGCCTTCCAGCTCGCCGCGGGTGACCTGGCGATAGAGGCATTGCAACTGCGCCGTCACGGAGTTGAGGTCGATGGGCTGCTCGGGCAATGGTGCGCCGGCCCGGGCACCGATGTGCCGCCCGTCGAGCTCACGCAGCGGCAGGATCTCCGCCGCCGTGCCGGTGACGAAGGCCTCGTCGGCGGTATACAGCTCGTCGCGGGTAATGCGGCGCTCGCGCACCTCGAGCCCGAGCACGTTGCGAGCCAGGCGAATCACGCTGTCGCGGGTGATGCCCTGCAGGCAGGAGGTCACTTCCGGCGTATGCAGAACCCCGTCGCGCAGCAGGAAGACATTGGCGGCGGATGCCTCGGCCACGTAGCCCTCGGGGTCGAGCATGATCGCCTCGTCGAAACCGGCCTTGACGGCGGTGTTGAGCGCCAGCATGGAGTTGACGTAATGGCCGTTGGTCTTGGCCCGGCAGAGGCTGATGTTGACGTGATGCCGAGCCCAGGAGGAGGTCAGCGCCCGCAGCCCCAGGGTGGCGGCTTCGGCCGAAATGTAATCGCCCAGATCCCAGGCGGCGATCATGACGTGCACCGAAAGCCCCTTGGCGCGCAGCCCCAGTCCTTCGGCGCCGAAGAACACGGTCGGCTTGAGATAGGCATTGCGCAATTCGTTTCGCACCAGGCACTGGCGCTGGGCCTCGATCAGCGTTTCACCGTCGAAGGCCACGGGGATGTCCAGCGCATGGGCACTGTCGAGCAGCCGGCGGGTATGCTCGGCGACCCGAAACAGGTGGGTTCCATGGGCCCCCGCATAAGCCCGCACGCCTTCGAAGCAGCCCATGCCGTAATGCAGGGTGTGGGTCAGCAGGTGCGTCTTGGCGTCGCGCCAGGGCAGCCACTCGCCGTCCAGCCAGATCCAGCCGTCACGATCGTAAAGCGGGGTCATGTCGTCCTCGTCGTTCCAACGCGCCGCCACTCCTCTCGCCAGCTGTCGATCAACGCGCGCTGATGGGGTTGCAGCGCCTGGTAGGCCCAGGCGGCGATCTCGTCGTCTTGCGGATCGGGCACCGCAATGCGGCTACCCGAGAGGACTTGCAGCACCGCATGACCGCATAGCGGCACGTAGCCTTCGGAATAGCCGCCCTCATGAATCATCACCAGCTTGCCGCCACTGATACGCTCGGCCAGGTCCTTCAGTTGCTGCGTCATGGCAGCGAAGGCCGAACTGTTGAGCATCATCTTGCCCAGCGGATCCTTGCCGCAGGCGTCGTAGCCACAGGCCACCACGATCAGATCGGGAGCGAAGTCGCCGATGGCAGGCAACACCAGCTCCTGCATGGCATAGCGATAGGCACCGATACCGCTGCCGGGCGGCATCGGCAGGTTGAGGTTGGCACCGAGACCCGCGCCCTCGCCCAGCTCATCGAAGTCGCCGGTGTCGAGCGGATAGTTGCCGGCCTGGTGAATCGACACCGTCAGCACGTCGGGATCGTCGTAGAACGCCGCCTGCTGGCCGTTGCCGTGATGAACGTCCCAATCGAGAATCGCCACGCGCCGAACCAGGCCCAGCGCCCTGGCGTGCATCACCGCCACGGGAATGTTGCCGAGCAGGCAGAAGCCGCGACCGCGGTCAGCCTCGGCGTGATGTCCCGGCGGGCGACACAGGGCATAGGCATTGGGCAACTCACCGCCGGCCACCGCCTCCACCGCCGCGATCGCCAGACCGGCCGACTGGCGGGCCGCCGCAAGGCTGCCCGGCGTGTACGGGGCACACTCCCCGGCATCACCGCCGCAAGTCCTGTCGCCCTCTTCGAGTTCGTCCAGATAGCGCCCGGTGTGGAATCGCGCCAGGTCCTCGCGGCTGGCTGGCGGCGCCTTGCGCACCTCGAGCTCGTCGATCAGCCCCGAGACTTCGAGCAGGTTCTTCAGCCGTCGCTTGCTCTCGGGGCTCTCGGAAGCGGGCTGCGGCTGCAGGAACTCCCCCGGCGCCGAGAACACCCCGATGGCACCGGGGTCATGCCAGAAGCAGCGCTCGTGCCAGAAGAAACCGGTTCTGCGCCCTTCGCTCATGGCCGCTTCTCCAGTTGCTCCCAGACCTCGATGGCAGCGGCCAGATCCTCGAGAGAAGCGCCCACCGACTTGAACAGCGTGATCGTATCGGGACTTGTACGCCCCGGCTTCTCCCCTTTGAGCAGCTCCGCCAGATCGGCGGCGATGTCGTTGAAGGAGAACGCACCTTCCGCGATGGCCTGGTGCAGATCGCCCGCCTCGCCCCGGGCCCCGGCGTAGGTGTCGACGAACACCTGGGAACGGCGCAGACACTCGGCGTCGGTCTCACGCATGCTGGGGCGAAAGGCGCCGATCAGATCGAGGTGCGTACCGGGAGTGAGCCACTCACCGCGTATCAACGGCTCGGTGGAGAGCGTCACACAGCTGATCACATCGGCCTCGCGAGCAGCGGCGGCAAGATCCTCCACCGCCTCGCAGTCGAAGCGCTCGGCGTACTCCGCCGCCACCTGTCGCGCCTTCTCCAGGTTGCGCCCCCACACGCGCACGCGCCGAATGGGGCGCACCGCGGCGTGTGCCTCGATCACCATGGGAGCCAGCTTGCCGGTGCCCACCACCAGCAGCGACTGCGCATCCTCTCTGGCCAGCTCGCGGGCGGCCAGCGCAGAGGCCGCCGCCGTGCGCCGCCGGGTCAGTTCACTGCCTTCAAGACAGGCCAGCGGGCGGCCATGAGCCCCCTCGCTGAGAAAATAGACACCGGCGA
The DNA here is from genome assembly GCF_000246875.1 of Halomonas sp. KM-1. NCBI lineage: Bacteria > Pseudomonadati > Pseudomonadota > Gammaproteobacteria > Oceanospirillales > Halomonadaceae > Halomonas > Halomonas sp. KM-1. The sequence continues at coordinate 51,633 of NZ_BAEU01000115.1, read as the reverse complement.
TGGCCGGCAGGCCATGCTCGGCGTTCTGCGGGAAGACGTTGACCATCTTCACGCCAATATAGCCGGCCCGTTCCCAGGCCGGCATCAACAGCATGGTGGCTTCGCCATCCGGCCGATGCATGGCGTGATGATGACGCGGCGGCGCCTCGACCCCTTCACGGAAAGTCAGTGCCAGTCGCTCGATCAGCGCGTCCCAGGGCAGCGCGGCGGCTACCTCATCGGCGGTGACGACGCGCATGTCAGGCCTCCGGCAGAGCCGCGATCACCATGATCTCGACTTTCCACTCGGGCTTGGCCAGCTTGGCCTCCAACGCAGCGCGAACCGGCGGACGCCCCGGCACCACCCAGGCTTCCCAGGCGGCGTTCATCTGGTCGAACTCGGCCATGTCGGTGACCCACACCTGGGCCGAGATGAGGTGCTCCTTGGAGCTGCCGGCCTGAGCCAGCAGCTCGTCGATGCGCGCCAGTACCTGCTCGGTCTGGCCGCGCATGTCGGCAGTGGCATCGCTCGGCACCTGGCCGGCCAGATAGACGGTACCGTTGTGCACGGCGATCTGGCTCATGCGGGCGTTGCTTTCATGGTAATGCACGGACATGTCGTTCTCTCTTGCAAAAGGTAAGGGGAATGAAGCAGCCGATCATGGCATGCCTACGAGGCGACGTCAGCCACCCATGAAGCCATCCATGAAGGCGGCAAGGTTATTGCCCAGGTGCTCGGTCGGGTAGCCGCCCTCCTGAACCAGTACGACAGGCAGTTTCATGCGGCTCAGGCGACGCCCCACCGCGGTGAAATCCTGCGTCTCCAAGGTCATGCCGGCCAGCGGGTCGTCGCGATGCGCATCGAGCCCCAGCGCCACGACCACGGCCTCGGGGCGGAAGGCTTCCAGCCTGGCGATCAGAATTTCCAGCGCCTCGAGGAAAGCCGCACCGTCACTGCCCAACGGTAGCGGCAGGTTGACATTGGCCCCCAGGCCTTCGCCCATGCCCTCTTCGTTGGCACCGCCCCAGAAGAAAGGATAGAAGTCGCTCGGATCCACGTGCAGCGATCCGGTCCAGACGTCGCCCCGGTAGTAGAAGATGTCCTGGGTGCCGTTGCCGTGGTGCAGGTCGACATCCAGTATCGCCACCCGCGAGAAGTGCTCGCGCAGCACCGTTGCCGCCAACGCCGAGTTGTTGAGGAAGCAGAATCCTCCGGCCCGGTCGGGGCCGGCGTGGTGGCCGGGAGGACGACACAGCGCATAAGTGGTGCCATGGCCTTCCAGCAGCGCCTCGGCAGCCGCCTGGGCCGTAGCCGCGCTGGCCAGTATGCCGCGGAAACTGTCGGCGCCGATGGGGCACGCCATGTCGTGCAGATGCCAGCCCGCCTGCCCCACCGGGTGACGTGGATAGTGATGCCCACCGCCGCAGGGATGAATGTTGGGCATCACCAATTCGGAAGCACCGGGCAGCTCGCGCCAGCGGACATGAATGGTCTCGAGGAAGCTCAGATAGCGCGGCGTATGGATCTTCTCCAGACGGCTGCGCAGCCGCGGGCTGTCGAGGTCCTCCGGCTCGTGCAGTGCCAGACCGGTGGCCTCGATACCCTTGGCCAACAGCTCGGCACGCACCGGGCCCTCGGGAGACGCGGTGATCTTACCGCGCAGCAGAAAGGAGCCTGGTGCGTGCAGCTCCTGATCGGGGTGGTAGAAGAGCTTCATCTCGGTTCCTCAAGCGAAGCGAGGTTGAAAGTTCTTCTACCCTACCCTGCCGGGCGGCATCGTGAAACCTCCCGGCTCCCTCAGCAGCGTCCCTGCATGCGCAGCCCGGGTGGGCAGAAGCCGCCGCGATGATCACGGTGGCGACGACCGTCGTGGTAGTAGTAGTGCCGCTCCACATAGCGGTCACGGTGGCGGTGCCGGTGCTTTTCTCCGTGATAGTAGCGGTCGGAGCCATCCACCACGATCAGCGGTTCTGACGTGACACGAGCCGGTGAGTAGCTACAGCCGGCCAGCGCCAGCATCAGGGGCAGAACGGCCAGGGTGAGCAGACGCGGGAGCAGTTTCATGACTTTTACCTCATTGGTAAAGTTGGATGCCCTTCGATTCCCTCAAGGAGGCGTCGGCTTTCCATCAGCTAGCGCCTCTCTTCTTGGTGCGACTCTCTGGGCAAGGCCAAACTGAAAGCAGCCTCAACAACGCCCTTGCTTGGCCAGACCAGGCGGGCAGAAACGGCCTCCCGGCGGGCCACCATGGTGCCCACGGCCATCGTCGATGACGACCAATGGCTGCGGGCTGATACGCGCCGGTTGGTAGCTGCAGCCGGCCACCAGCATGGCGGCCAGTACGATCACGAAGGGGAATGCCAGACGCCGTGACATGGCGTATCTCCAAGTTGACGAACAGTGTTCATAATAGCGGAGCGTAACGCCTTTACACATGTGGCGCAGCGGCTACAAACAAGTCGCCGAACGGCGACATTGCCAGCCCTTCGATAACGCGCGATAGTGCATGCTCGTTAGCCTGCAAACGGGACAAACCATGGACGCCCTCCGCCGCCACTCGCTGCTGCTGATCCTACTCGGCAGCCTGGTCATCTCACTGGCCATGGGGCTACGCCATGGATTCGGTCTGTTTCTGGAGCCCATGAGCAGCGATCTGGGATGGGGGCGTGAGGTATTCGCCTTCGCCCTGGCGCTGCAGAACCTGATCTGGGGCTTCGCTCAGCCCTTCACCGGCGCGCTGGCAGATCGCTACGGAGCCGCTCGGGTGGTGGTCATCGGCGGTGCGCTCTACGCCCTGGGTCTGCTGTTCATGGGAATTTCCGAGTCGGCGCTGGGCATGTCGCTCTCCGCCGGGCTGCTGATCGGCCTGGGGCTCTCGGGCACCACTTTCTCGGTGATCCTGGGCGCCGTGGGCCGTGCCGTGGCTCCGGAGAAGCGCAGCATGGCCATGGGCATCGTCAGCGCGGCGGGCTCGTTCGGTCAGTTCGCCATGCTGCCCGGCACTCTGGGCCTGCTCGGTTGGCTGGGCTGGTCGGCCGCGCTGCTGGCCATGGGCGCCCTGGCGGCGATGATGGTGCCGCTCGGTGCCATGCTGAAGGACCGCCCCTCCGCGCGCCTGGCCACGGACCTCTCACTGCGCGGAGCGCTGGATGAAGCCGCCGGCCATCGCGGCTTCTGGCTGCTGTGCCTGGGCTTCTTCGTGTGCGGCTTTCAGGTGGTGTTCATCGGCGTGCATCTGCCCGGCTATCTGTTCGACAACGGCCTGGCGCTGCACGTCGGCAGCACGGTGCTAGCTCTGGTGGGGCTGTTCAACATCTTCGGTACCTACGCCGCCGGCTGGCTGGGCGGAATCTACTCCAAGCCGCGCCTGCTCAGCTGGCTCTACCTGACCCGCGGTGCGGTTATTGCGCTCTTCGTCTTCATGCCGCTGAGCCCCGCCAGCGCCTACCTGTTCGGCATCGCCATCGGCCTGCTGTGGCTCTCCACCGTACCGCTGACCAACGGCATCGTGGCCTCGGTGTTCGGCGTACGCCATCTCTCCATGCTCGGCGGCATCGTCTTCCTGTTTCACCAGGTCGGCTCGTTCACCGGCGTGTGGCTGGGCGGCATGCTCTACGACCTGCACGGCGACTATGATGTGGTATGGAAGCTTGCCATTCTGCTCTCGGTGATCGCTGCTCTGCTGCACTGGTTCATCAGCGAGGCACCCATCGAGCGCAACGCTCCTCGCGAGGCTCAGGCATGAAGCGTTACCCATTGGTGAAACTTGCCGCTCTGATCGTCCTGGCCGGTGCCCTGGCACTGGTCTGGTGGGGCTGGCAAACCGCCGATGCTGCGCTGCTGCTGCTCGGCGTACGGCTGTGCTGAGCCTGCCGCTGCCGTTCTCCACGGCCCGGCCCACCCCGTTCCCGGCCTAGCTTACGGCGTGACTCACGCTTCGCTCGTTGCCTGAGACAGCGCCCAGGCGGTATCGCTGGTAAAGTCGATCTCGTTGATGTTCTCGGCCAGGAAGTCGAGCAGCGCCCGCACGGCGGGAAGCACACCCCGCCGCGAGGGGAAGACCGCATGCAGCACGCCGCCCCTCGGCTCCCAGCCGGGAATCACATCGACGAGACGTCCCGCCTTCAAGTCGTTGCCGGCCACCAGCAAGGCCAGCTTGACCACCCCCAGCCCTGCCAGCGCGGCCTGATGCAGCGTCTCGGCGTTGTCGGTGACCAGCCGCGGGTGATGACGAATCTGCGCCGTCGCTCCCTCGGGGCCATCCAGTACCCAGTCGTGCTGTCTGCCCACCTGTTCGAAGTCGAGGCTGGGCAACCCGGCCAGGTCGCCCGGCGCTTGCGGCCTCGGCCACGCCTCGAACAGGGTGGGAGCGGCCACCAGCCGCTGGGGGCTGCGCGACAGCACCTTCATCGAGAGGTCGCTGTCCTCGAGCGGCGGGAAACGCACCCGGATGGCCATGTCGAAGCCTTCCCTGATCACGTCCACCCGGCGGCTGGTGGCCTCCACCTGTACCTCCACGTCCGGGCACTGAGCCATGAAGCGTACCAGCAGCGGTGTGATCAGATAATGCAGCAGGCTTGGCGGACAGCTCAGCCGCACCGTGCCCCGCGGTAACGCCAGGTTGCGCTGAATCAGCTCCTCGGCAGCCTCCGCCTCCACCAGCATCGCCGCGCAGTGGCGGTAGTAAGCCTGGCCCAGCTCGGTAACGGAAAGATGGCGCGTCGAGCGCTGAATCAGCCGGGCACCCAGCCGCTCCTCGAGCTGCGCGATGCGCCGGCTCAGCTTCGACTTGGGAATGCCGAGGGCGCGCCCGGCCGGAGCAAACCCACCATGGTCCACCACCTGCACGAAGTAGTAGAGGTCGTTGAGGTCCTGCATATCGTTCCTCCCTTGTTGTCCTATTCATGGAACGCTGAGTGTGTATTATGCCCTCTACTGCCGCTTCCGTTCTCCTCATAAGCTTCCTGTATCGGGCAAAGGCCCAATCCATGCAGGAGCCAGACCATGAAGAAGATCCAAGGCATCTATGGCGCCCCTCGCGGCCACTGGGTCGGCGACGGCTTCCCCGTGCGTTCGCTGTTCAGCTATGACCGCCACGGCGCCGACCACCTGAGCCCTTTTCTGCTGCTCGACCACGCCGGCCCACATGACTTCCCGCCGGCAAGCCGGCCGCGCGGCGTCGGCGCTCACCCGCACCGCGGCTTCGAGACCGTGACCCTGGTCTACAAAGGCGAACTGGAGCATCGCGACTCCACCGGCAGCGGCGGTCGTATCGGCGAGGGTGACGTGCAGTGGATGACCGCCGGAGCCGGCATCGTCCACGAGGAGTTTCACTCCGGCGACTTCACCGCGCAGGGCGGCACCCTGGAAATGGTGCAGCTGTGGGTCAATCTGCCGGCCGAGCACAAGTCGGCCCCGGCGGCCTACCAGACGCTGCTCGACGCCGACATTCCACGCGTCGCGCTGCCTGGCCGCGCCGGCGAGCTGCGGGTGATTGCCGGCAAGTACCGCGGCCATGAAGGGCCGGCCCATACCTTCACCCCGATCGAGGTGTGGGATCTGCGGTTGGCGGCAGGCGGCGAAACGAGCCTGCAAGTTACCGAGGGGCACACCACCCTGCTGGTGGTGCTCGAAGGGACGGTACAGGTCAACGGCGACGCCGTGGTGCGTGATGCTGGTCTGGTGTGCTTCGAGCGCCAGGGCGACGAGATACGGCTCGAAGCCAACAACGACGCCAAGCTACTGCTGCTCGCCGGCGCCCCCTTGGGCGAATCGGTGGTGGGGTACGGCCCCTTCGTGATGAACAGCGAAGCCGAGATCCATCAGGCCTTCGCCGATTTCCAGGCCGGCAAGTTCGGCCGCCTGGAGGGTTAGCGGTCCCGCCGCGCCCAACCGCGCCCTGCATCCCTGACCGGGCGCTCCACTCAACCTTGGAGGAATATAACCATGTCCTTTACCTACAATCGACTCGACAAGGACGATGTCGCCCTGCTGATGGTCGATCATCAGTCCGGCCTGCTCTCACTGGTGCGCGACTTCAGCCCCGACGATTTCAAGAACAACGTGCTGGCCCTGGCCGACATCGCCAAGTTCTTCGAGATCCCCACCATCCTCACCACCAGCTTCGAGGACGGTCCCAACGGGCCGATGGTGCCGGAACTGAAGGAGATGTTCCCCGACGCGCCCTACTTCGCCCGCCCCGGGCAGATCAACGCCTGGGACAACGAAGAGTTCGTCGCGGCGATCAAGGCCACCGGCAAGAAGCAGCTGCTGATCGCTGGCGTGGTGACCGAGGTGTGCGTGGCCTTCCCGGTACTCTCGGCCCTGGAAGAGGGCTATGAGGTATTCGTCGTCACCGACGCTTCCGGCACCTTCAACCAGACCACCCGGGACGCCTCCTGGGACCGCATGTCCCAGGCAGGAGCCCAGCTGATGACCTGGTTCGGAGTGGGTTGCGAACTGCACCGCGATTGGCGCAACGACATCGAAGGCTTCGGCGGCCTGCTGGCCGGCCACCTGCCCGCCTACGCCAACCTGATCCAGAGCTACACCGCCCAGAAGCGCTGACGGGCGCGGGCGCGGGCCCGGCACCTGCCGGGCCCAGCCTCACTCATCGCGCGTTTCGGCCTGCCCAGGAGGTGTCATGTCCAGCAACGAACTCCACCCCGTCGACCACTGCGACGGGGCAACCATTAAGATCCACCACCGCGTGCGGCTCGGTGCCGCGGATCGCTACGAGACCTGGCTGCGCCAGATCATCGAGGCCGCTGGGCGTTTCCCCGGCCATCAGGGGGTACACATTTTGCGCCCTCCCGAAGGTCATCACGACTACGAGATCGCCGTGCGCTTCGCCAGCGACGACGACGCCCGACGCTGGCGGGAGTCAGCCGAACGCCGTGAGCTCATGGCGACCATTCAGAGAGAACTGCAACAGGCCGAGCGGGTGGAGATCGTGAGCGGCATCGACTACTGGTTCACCCCGCCCACACCCGCCAGCAGGCAGCCAACGCGCTGGAAACAGTGGCTGGTGACCACATCGGTGATCTGGCCGCTGACCATCATCGTACCGCTGCTGTGGCAACCGCTCTTCGGCCTGCTGCCGCTGCTCGGCACCTGGGGCATTCGTCACGGCCTGGTCGCCGCCACCATCGTCGCGCTGGTGGTCTACCTCGTCATGCCCCGAGTGGTGAAACTGGTGGCGCCCTGGCTGTTCCGTTGAGTCATGAGCATCCTCTCTCAGGCAGGGCGAACGGCCAAAGCCTATGCTGAAACAAGCGCCGCCCCTCCTGCCCACTTCATCCTTCCCGGGAAAACGACAATGAGCAATCTCGTCAACGAAGCCGACCTCTCCTCATCCCTCGATTGCCCAATCGTCGACGGCAAACGCCAGGTGCAGCATGTCGCACCGCGCAGCGCCGACGTGGGCGGCATCCCCGTCAACCGTGTGCTGCCTTCGCGTCATCGACGCCTGATCGGTGCCTGGTGCTTCCTCGACCACGCCGGCCCGGCGGTGTTCAAGGGCGACTCACGCGGCCTGCGAGTCGGCCCCCACCCGCACATCGGCCTGCAAACCTTCACCTGGATGATCGAGGGCGAAGTGCTGCATCGTGACAGTCTGGGTCACGAGCAGGTGATTCGCCCCGGTCAGGTCAACCTGATGACGGCGGGTCGCGGCATCAGTCACACCGAGGAGTCGGTACCCGGCGAGTCGCACCTGCATGCCGCCCAGCTCTGGATCGCCCTGCCCGACGCCCATCGTCGCACCGACCCGCGCTTCGACCACTATCCGACACTGCCGCAGTGGCGCGAAGGCGACGTCGAGATGACTCTGCTCACCGGGGAGTTCGGCGGCCACCGCGCACCGACGCTGGCCTTTTCGCCGCTGGTGGGTCTGGATCTGGCGGCCTCGTCGGGCGGCGCGCTGGAGCTGCCGCTACATGAGGAGTTCGAGTACGGCCTGCTGCCGCTGGAAGGCGAACTCGCGATCGCAGGCGAACGCTTCGCCACCAACGAGCTGGCTTACCTTGGGCGCGGACGCCGCGACGTCACCATCGAACTGCCGGCAGGTGGACGTGCGATCCTGGTGGGCGGCGAACCGCTGGGCGAGGAGATCCTGATCTGGTGGAACTTCGTCGGTCACAGCAAGGCCGAGATCATCGAGGCCCAACGCGACTGGGAAGCCGGCAGCGAGCGCTTCGGCAGCATTCCCCAGTTCGATGGCAAGCGCCTGGAGCCGCCGCCGCTGCCCTGGCAGGCCTGAAGACGGCTTCCCCTCCCCGCCACCTGAAGAGAGGCACTCATGACCACCTATACGCCACCGCGCATACTGGTCTTCGCCGGCAGCGCCAGAGAGAACTCTTTCAACAAGCGCCTCGCCCGCCTGGCGGCTGAGCGAGTCGAGCACGTCGGCGGCCTGGCCACCTTCATCGACCTGCGCGACTACCCGATGCCGCTCTACGACGGCGACCTGGAAAGTCGCGAAGGCCTGCCCGCCAATGCCCGCAGCCTCCAGGCCCTGCTCGCCGAACATCAGGGGCTGCTGCTCGCCTCACCGGAGTACAACGGCTTCATCACGCCACTGATGAAGAACACGCTCGACTGGATGTCTCGCTCGGACGGTGAGAACAGCGGCCTGGCACTGTTCGCCGAGCGGGTGGCGGCGGTGTTTTCCGCCTCGCCGGGGGCATTCGGCGGCATGCGCAGCCTCGCCCTGCTCCGCCAGTTGCTGGGCAACCTCGGCGTGACCGTGCTGCCCAATCCGCTGGCGATTCCCCGCGCCGCCCAGGCCTTCAACGAAGCCGGCGAGCTGGTGGACGAGAGCCAGCGGCAGCGCCTCGACGCCCTGTGCCGGCGCCTGGTGACGACACTGGCCAAGCTGCAAGCGACCGACCCCAGCAGAGAGGAGTGATAGGCAAGCACTCAACCACAGACGAAAAAGGCGCCCATGCCGGTCAGCATGGACGCCTTTTTGGCAGCCACTTGTCCTTACAGATAAAACTTGGGCAGCTTGCGTGCAGCACGCTTGCGCTTGGCTTTAGTGGCGCGCAGCGGAACGTCCCAGATGGTCAGGAACCGTTCGGTGACGGGGGCCGTTTCGCTCTCGGCAAGGCCCCGGTCACGGCGGCTCGGCAGCGGCAAATCCCAGATGGTGGGGAAACGTAGTGTATTCATGATGAATTACGGTTCTCGGAACCGCCTCCGCATCGTTTGTGGAAGTATTTTTCACATTATCCACATCATTAGACTTTAGTTCAACATTCCGCCGAAATTTCACTTCACTCGGCATGCCAATCGCTAATGGAGTCGTTATACTGCAATGCAACATAAATGACGCAGGAGTTGTTATGGCCAAGGAAGAACGCAAGCACATCGACCTCGCCCTGCAGGGCGGCGGCTCACACGGCGCCCTGACCTGGGGAGTGTTGGACCGGCTGCTGGAGGAGGAGCGGCTGGAGATCGACGGCGTCAGCGGTACCAGTGCAGGAGCGATGAATGCCGTGGTGCTGGCCGATGGGCTGCACCGCGGCGGGCGTGAGGGAGCGCGCCAGGCGCTGCACGATTTCTGGAGCGGCGTCAGCGACGCGGCACGCTTCTCGCCCATCCAGCCGACACCATGGGACCAGTTGATGGGCAACAGCAGCCTGGACAACTCCCCCAGCTACCTGATGTTCGAGAGCCTCACCCAGCTCATCGCCCCGTCCAAGCTCAACCCGATGAAGTTCAACCCCTTGCGCGACCTGGTGTGCAAGCTGGTCGACTTCGAACGGGTGAATGCCTGCCGCAAGGCCAAGGTGTACGTCACCGCCACCAACGTTCGTACCGGGCGCGCCAAGGTCTTCAGCCAGCCCGAGATCACCGTGGACACCGTCATGGCCTCGGCTTGCCTGCCATTCATGTTCCCGGCGGTGGAAATCGACGGCGAAGCCTACTGGGACGGCGGCTACAGCGGTAATCCGGCGCTGTTCCCGCTGGTGGATGACATGGATTGTCAGGACCTGGTGGTGATCCAGGTAAACCCGCTGATCCGCCAGACACTGCCCGACAGCGCCCGTGACATCATCAACCGCATCAACGAGATCACCTTCAATACCAGCCTGATCAAGGAGCTGCGCAGTATTCAGTTGCTGCAGCAGCTGATCGATGCCGAAGGGCTCGAGGTGGAGCGCTACCGCTCCATGCGCCTGCACCTGATTCATGCCGAGAAGGAAGTGGAGCAGTTGAGTGCTTCGAGCAAACTCAACGCCCAGTGGGACTTCGTCTCCCGCCTTTACCGCCAAGGGCGCGGCTGGGCCGATCTGTGGCTGAAGGAGAACTTCGACAAGCTGGGGCAGTGCTCCACCTTCGATCTCAATGCCGTGTTCAGCGATACCTTCCGCCCGCTCGCCCGCCCCAGCGGCACGAGCCAGGACGTCGCCGCGGCCGAGCAGGACAAGCCCAGCGCCGAGGAGCCCAGTGCCAGGCTGCCTGCCGACAAGCAGCCCACCGACAAGGCCTCCACCAGCAAGGCATCCACCGGCAAGGCGCCCAGCCGCAATGACTCCAGCACGAAGACTGGCAAAGGAGACGAGTCATGAGCGGCATTCTTGCCATCGTCGTTGCGCTGGTCCTGCTGATGTACCTGGCCTATCGCGGCCTGAGCCTGCTGATTCTGGCCCCGGCGCTGGCCGCCCTGGTGGCGCTGGTGTCGGTGGATACGCCGCTGTTGGCCAGCTATACCCAGGTGTTCATGGGCTCGGCAGGCAACTTCATCGTCAGCTTCTTCCCGCTGTTCCTGCTGGGGGCCATCTTCGGCAAGTTGATGGAAGACTCCGGCAGCGCTGAGGTGCTGGCCGGTGCCATCGTCGAGCGTCTGGGCGAGAGCCGTGCCATTCTCGCCGTGGTGATTTCCTGTGCGGTGATGACCTACGGCGGCGTGTCGCTGTTCGTGGTGGCTTTCGCCGTATTCCCCATCGCCGCAGCACTGTTTCGCAAGGCCGACCTGCCCAAGCGACTGATCCCCGGCACCATCGCCCTGGGTGCCTTCACCTTCACCATGACGGCGCTGCCCGGCACACCGGCGATCCAGAATGCCATCCCGATGCCCTTCTTCGGCACCTCGCCCTTCGCCGCCCCGGGGCTCGGCATCATGACCGGATTGATCATGCTGGGCCTGGGCCAGGCCTGGCTCACCTACCGCGCCAGGCAGGCACGAGCAGCGGGCGAAGGCTACGGCGAGCATGACAGCGAGCCCACCCCGCACGATCACCTGCGCGAGCGTGCGGCCGGCGAAGGCTTCGACCTGGCCGAGGTCCAGCCTCAGCCTCGCAGCGGGCTGCCCAGCCTGCCTCTGGCACTGCTGCCCATCGTGCTGGTGATCGCGCTGAACCTGCTGTTCACCACCGTGGTCATCCCGGCCATGGACACCGGCTACCTGGCGGATCCGGTCTACGGCGCCACCAGCATCGAATCGGTACGTGGCGTGTGGTCGGTCATCGCCGCGCTGGTGTTCTCAATTCTGGTACTGATCGCGCTCAATTGGTCGCGCCTACAGCAACTTACCGCCTCGCTGGACAGCGGCGCCAATGCCTCGCTGCTGCCGATCTTCAACACCGCGAGCCTGGTCGGCTTCGGCTCGGTGATCGCCTCGCTGGCGGCTTTCGATGCCATCAGCGCCTGGGTGACCACCGCCGGCGGCGACAATCCGCTCATTTCGCTGGCCATCGCCGTGAACCTGCTGGCGGGCATGACCGGCTCCGCCTCCGGTGGCATGAGCATCGCGCTCTCCACCCTGGGCGACACCTACCTGGCCATGGGCCAGGCGGCCGGCATCTCACCCGATCTACTGCACCGGGTTACCGCCGTGGCCACCGGCGGCCTGGACGCCCTGCCCCACAACGGCGCGGTGATCACCCTGCTCTCTATCTGCGGGCTGACGCACCGCCAGGCCTATCTGGACATCGCCGCGGTGGCCGTGGTGGGGCCGATCATCTCGCTGATCCTGCTGATCCTGGTGGGCTCGCTGGTGGGTTCCTTTTAACGGCTCGTTCTGAACGACTCGTGCTTGGCGGCTCGTCCCAGCCCCCGTGCGCCCGACTCAGGCGGAGCGCACGGGGGTTTCCCGCCTGTTGCGGCGCACCAGCGCGCCGCTACCAACCAGCATGCCTAGGGTGATCACGCCTGCCGCCAGGGCCAGCAGCGGCGTGGCCTCGGCGTAGCCGGCCACGATCAGCACCAGCGTGGAGAGCAGCGGTGTGGCGTAGGCCAACAGCCCGAGCAGATGCAGGTCGCCGTGCTTGACGCCAATGTCCCAGGTGAAGAAGGCACTGCCCACCGGCCCTAGGCCCAGCCCGACCACACCCAGCCACTCGATGCCCTGGGGCCAGCGCGCCACCTCGAACAGGCCGTGACAGGCGAAGGCCAGCAGCGCCGTGACCAGGCAGAAGCCACCCACGGCGCTGGTCGGCACCGCCTTCTTGGCTCGCGACAGTACCGAATAGCCGCTCCACACCAGGGCACAGGCGAAGGCCGCCCCATAGCCCAGCGCGCTGCCGCCGGCGCCCAGATCGCCGCCGATCAACAGCGCCGCCCCGGCAAAGCCCAGCAGCCCACCCACCACGTGCCTGGGCAGCAGGCGCTCTCCCGGCAACAGGCCGACGAACAGCACGATCAGCAGCGGCCACAGATAGCTGATCAGCCCCGCATTGGCCGGCGGCGCATTCTGCTGGGCGACGAAGTAGAGCGCGTGATAGCCGAACAGCCCGCCCACTCCCAGCGCCCACACCGAAGGCGCCTGACGCAGCGGTGCCGTGAACGACTCACGACGCGCCAGGCTCCAGGCGAAAAAACAGAGAAAGGCTATGCTGAAGGCCAGCCCGGTGAGCAGGAACGGCGGCACCGGCCCCGAGAGCTGAGTCAGGGTGGCGAGCAACGCCCAGTTGAGAATGGTGGTGGCCCCGATGGCCGTAGCCTGTCGTCGGGTCAAAGCGGACATGATGAGACCTCGTCAGTGTTGTCGAGGCCACAGCATGGGCTTCAGATCGAGACGCGGCTTGTCGAATCCTGACCTCTTTTCGAGGTGCCGCCCGAAGCCACTAGGCGCCGCCACTCACTCGGCGAGACATCGTGCTGGCGGCGGAAGCTGCGCGAGAAGTGTGCGCTGTCGGCAAAGCCACAGGCCAGAGCCACCTCGGTGAGCGAGGCACCACCGACCTGGAGCAGCTCACAGGCACGCGACAGGCGCTGTCGTACCAGCCATTCGTGGGGCGAGAGGCCGGTCAGCGCACGAAACTGGCGGGCGAAGACGGCCTCGGCCAGGTGGCAGCGGCGGGCCATCTCGGCCACACGCCAGGTGTGTGCCAGGTCGGCGCGCATGGCGGGTAACAGATCGAGCAGCTTGAGCCGCGGCGGTACCAGCCTACGGCCGCCGGCTTCAAGCGCCAGCTCGAGCCAGCGGGCCAGGGCCTGGCCGGACTCCCCCATCTTCGCTTTACGCAGGCACTCGCCCCGTGCCATCAGTGCCTCAGGCAGGCGCCGGGCCGGGCCCTCGAACAGGCCATCCAGGACCAGCGCCTCGCACCAAGCCTCGGGCAGGTCGAGCACCAGCACACGGTTGTCTCCCGGCGCCAGATAATGATGCAGGTCACCGCTGGCCACCGGAGCCAGCACGCCGCGGGTCACGTGAATGAGTCGCCCCGCCGCTTCGATTTCCAGGGCACCGTCGAGACCCAGCAGCAGCTGGTGAAAGCCGTGACGGTCGCTCAGTTCACGATCGGGATAGCTACGAGTTTCGACGAGGGGGCTGTCCATGACATATCCATCCCGGCACCTAGAACCAGCGCTTGCGCTTGAACCACACCACCATTCCTATTCCGACGGCAATCATCACACCCCACACCATAGGATAGCCCCAGTACCAGCCCAGCTCGGGCATGGCGAAGGGGCTGTCGGGATTCTCGAAATTCATGCCGTACACGCCGACGATGAAGGTCAGCGGCATGAACACGGTGGCGATGATGGTCAGGGTACGCATGCTCTCGTTGAGCCGATTGCTCATGCTGGAGAGGTAGACGTCGAGCAGGCTGGCCGTCATGTCGCGATAGCTCTCCACCAGATCGATGACCTGCACGGTATGGTCGTAGATGTCGCGCATCCAGAGCCGCGTGTCGGGGGTGAAGAGATCGTCATGATCGCGCAGCAGCTGGTTGATCACCTCGCGGGTGGGCCATAGGTAACGTCGCAGCATGATCAGTTCGCGCTTCAGCCCATGCAGGTGCTCCAGGGTCGAGCTGTCGGGGCGGTCGAGAATCTCCACCTCGAGCTCCTCGATGCGCTCGCCCACGCTGTCGAGCACCGGAAAGGCGTGGTCGACGGCGGCGTCGAGCAGGCCATAGAGCAAGTCATCCGCCTCGCCCAGCGCCCGGCCGCCACGTTCCTTGAGCCGCCGCCGAAAGACGACGAAAGGATCCAGCGCCCCGCCCATGAAGCTGATGATGACGTTGCCACCCATGAACAGTGCCAGCTGGTAGAGATGCAGATCGCCCTCATCGTCCAGCTCCGGAATGCCGAGGAACACCACCAGCGTCTCATCGAAACGCTCCACCTTGGGCCGCTGCCCACCGTTGAGAATGTCCTCCTGCGCCAGCGGATGCATCCCGACCCGGTCACCCAACAGTTCCAGTTCCTCTGCCGTCGGCACGCCCTGCACGTGCATCCAGCACAGCGGCTCTTGCGCATCGACGCCGGGGGTGGCCTCAGGTGCGATCTCATGAGGCTCGCCCCAGCGCCCCGCTTCACGACGGGCCAGCGTATAGGTGGCCGGCGCCAGCAGAGCCGCCTGCTCCAGCGTCAGCTCGCGCAGCGTACCCGGGGCGGTGCCGGCTGGGTGATAGTGCTTCTTGAACAGTCGGGTCATGTGGATGTCGATCCTAGGCGATTCGGCCCTACCCATATTGACACGCTTTGACGCCACCACGAATCCTGGACGGCATTGGCACGTCCGCCGGTTCAGCGGAGCAACGAAATTCAGCTAGTCTGTAACGTGGCATGAGGTAAAAGGAAGCCAGCCCAAGGAAGGAGAACGACATGACCATGACGGTGGGCGAGCTTTTCATTGCCCTGGTGCTCATCTCGCTGGTGCTGCTGGCCAGCAATGCCATCCGCAACGTTTCGCCCTGGCTGCGGCGTCTGTTCCTGCCTAGCTCGGTGATCGGCGGTGCGATCCTGCTGCTGCTCGGCCCGGAGGTGGCGGGCCGCGCGGTAACGGCGCCCTTCGAGGAAGCCGCCGGCCTGTTTCCCGAATACGTCTTCGAAAGCTGGGCCGCCCTGCCTGGCCTGCTGATCAACGTGGTGTTTGCCGCGCTCTTCATCGGCCGACCGATCCCCGGGCTGCGCACCATCTGGATGCGCGCCGGGCCGCAGGTGGTAGTGGGCCAAACCATGGCCTGGGGCCAGTACGTGGTCGGCCTGACCCTGGCCATTCTCATTCTCGCGCCCGTGTTCGGCATGAACCCCATGGCCGGCGCCCTGATCGAGATCGGCTTCGAAGGCGGCCACGGCACCGCTGCCGGCATGGCCGACACCTTCGCCGAGCTCGGCTTCGAGGAGGGCGCCGACCTGGCGTTGGGGTTGGCCACCGTGGGCATCGTCTCGGGCGTGCTGATCGGTACGCTGATGATCAACATCGCGGCCCGGCGCGGGGTCATCAGCCTGGACAAGACGCGCAAGACCTCGGAGGCGCTGGACGAAGCCCAATCCATGTCCCAGGGCGAGGAGAACGAACTGCCGCCTACCGAGGAGTACAGCGAGTTCAAGAAGGACCTGGCCCAGGAAGAGGAAACCGCCGATCCGCTGAGCCTGCACATCGGCCTGGTCGGCATCGCCATTGCCATCGGCTGGCTGATCCTTTCCGCCCTGCAATGGGTCGAGCAGCAGACCTGGGCGCGCAACGACGGCCTGGAGATTCTCGCCCACGTGCCGCTGTTCCCCATCGCCATGATCGGTGGCGTGATCGTGCAGCTGTGCGTGACGCGTTTCGGCCTCGAACCCCACGTCTCCAGCCGCACCATGGCCCGCATCGCCGGCACCGCCCTCGACTTCACCATCGTCGCGGCACTGGCCACGCTGTCGCTCACCGCCCTGGGCGAGCACTTCATCCCGTTCCTGCTACTGGCACTGGCGGGCGTCGGCTGGTCGCTGTTCGTACTGATCGTGATCGCCCCGCGGGTGATCCCCGAGAACTGGTTCGAGCGCGGCATCGGCGACTTCGGCCAGTCCATGGGCGTGACCGTCACCGGCCTGCTGCTGATGCGCATGGCCGACCCCAAGAACCGCTCCGGCGCGTTCGAAAGCTTCGGCTACAAGCAGCTGATGTTCGAACCGGTGGTCGGCGGCGGGCTGTTCACGGCGGCGTCGCTACCGCTCATTGCCCAGTTCGGCGCGCCCACCGTGCTTGGCTTCACGCTGATACTCACCGTGGCCTGGCTGATCTTCGGCCTGCTCTACTTCGGCCGTATGGTACCGGAGCGAGGGCGGGGACGATGGGGATGAATGAAGACCTGGAGCGTGTCAGTCACCTGAGCCATAGTGTCGATGGACTCCTCATGAGAAGCGGAAAAGCATGCTGCCAATCCAAGGGATCGATCATCTGGTGCTGCGCATCCGCGACACCGACGCCATGCTCGCCTTCTACTGCGACGTGTTGGGCTGCACGGTGGAGAAGCGTCAGGAAGAGATCGGCCTGATTCAACTGCGCGCCGGACGCAGCCTGATCGACCTGGTACCCGTGGCAGGCCCGCTTGGGCAGCGTGGTGGCGTCTCCCGGGCCGCGAGGGGCGCAATCTCGATCACTTCTGCCTGCGCCTGGAGCCCTTCGACGAGGTGACGATTCGCCGACACCTGACCACGCACGGCATCGAGGCTGGCGAACTTCAGCAGCGTTATGGCGCTGAGGGCACCGGCCCCTCGCTCTACCTCGAAGACCCTGAAGGCAACACCGTCGAGCTCAAGGGGCCGCCCACCATCTGAGCATCAACAGCCGGGCCTCAGGATTTCGTCTTGCGCTTGCCCGCCTGAGCGCGTAGGGCGGCCTCGAAGGAGCGGCGTGCCCAGACGGCAGCCAGCTCGCGGTCCTCGAACAACTCCTCCGGCGCCTGGTAATAGGACATCTGCACCACCCTGCCACCCTTGTCGTACTCGAACGGCTCGAGCCCCTCGCGCTCGAAGTCGTCAAGGTTGTGCGCATCGACCTTGAGATAGAGCGTCTCGTCGGCCACCAGTGCGAACATCAGGCCATCGTGATAGATGCCGTGCCCGCCGAACATGCGCCGCGCGGTGATGGGACCGAACAGCTCGAACACGTCGCGCAGCGAATCCGTATATTCGCTCACGGCATCTCCTCCATGCCTATGGGTTCTCCGTCATTCTGGCTTACGACCAGCTCAGCTCAAAGCAATCGGCCTGCCCACGCAGAGCGCCGTGGCCAGCTTGGATGGCAGCTCGCGGTAGGCGGTATCCGGCTCGGCCCCCAGACCGTCGAGAATGCGCGTGAAGAAAGCGCGCCCGGCGACCACGGCGACGATGTCGAATATTTCGTCGTCGGCAAGCCCATGGGCGCGCAACGCTTCGATATCCGCGGCATTGACCTCCTGAGCGCGACAGGCCACCTTGGCGGCAAAGGCCATGATGTCGCGCTCGACCGGGCCGGGCGAGCCTTCCTCACTGAGTAGCATGGCCTGGGTGGCCTCCATGCCCACCAGCTCCGCCAGGAACTTGGTATGGGCCAACGAGCAGTAGGAATTGCCCAGGGCCCGGGCGGCGGCAACGGTCACCAACTCGTAGCGGCGCGACTCCATGGGGCGGCGGATGGTGGCGATCAGCGTCGCCCAGGCCTTCATCACTTCGGGGCGATGACAGAACAGCCGGGCATAGTTGGGCAGATAGCCGAAGTGTGCCCGCTGGCGCTGATACATGGCCTGCACCTCGCCTTCGGCCTGCTCGGGGGCAATCGTCTCGATATAGCTCATGTGCGTGTCTCCTCTCAGGCCGTGACGGAACGTGGATGCAGCCAGGCCGGCAGCAGCAGTTGGGTGTCGATGATGGCCTCGGCGTCATATGCGACACCGCACGCGGCGAGGTGACGGCCCAGGCTGCCGTCGTGCCATGCCTCGAACAGTTCGCTGCAGCCACCGATGGATTGACCGTCGATGAAGATCTGCGGGATGGTCGGCCCTCCGCAACGCCGCGCCAGCACCGGGCGCAGGCGCACCCCCATGTCGCCGGCCTGATAGGCAGGCGAATCGAGGTCCACGCTCAGGTAATCGACCCCAAGCCTGGCCAACAGCTTGCGCGCCGCCCAGCAGAACTCGCACCAGGCAAGAGAGAACATCACTACCGGTGCCTGGGCCAGACACTCATCCAGGCATCGCTCAGCCTCGACATCGCGCGCCGTATCCGCTGGCTGTACGGCCCGGGGTGCGGCAACGGCGACCGGACGTGGCGCGGGCACATCGAAACGACAGCCGGGCGTGGAGCGCGACAGCGCCAGCTCCTCCTCGTTCATCTCGTCCTCGATGCCCTCGAACAGCGGGGTGGACTGGTAGCGCTCACCGGTGTCGGGCAGCATGCAGACGATATGGCTGCCGGCCGGCGCTCGCCGAGCCACCTCAAGGGCCGCGGCCAGAGTCGCGCCGGCGGAAATGCCGACGAAGATGCCCTCCTTGCGGGCCAGCTCACGGGCCAGCCTCAGCGCTTCCTCCCCGGCCACCGGCACGACCTCGTCCACCATGCCGGCGGCCACCGCCTGCTGGGTCAGCGGCGAAATGAAATCGGGGCTCCAGCCCTGCATCAGGTGAGGACGGAAGCGAGGATGGCTGGCGCCAGCCGGCTGCGCCTCGCCGCTGCCCAGCAGCGGGGCGTTGTCGGGCTCGGCAACGACGACGCGAATACGCGGATCGGCTGCCTTGAGCACCCGAGACACCCCCTTGAGCGTGCCGCCGGTGCCGAAGCCGCTGACCCAGGCATGAATCGGCTCGCCCTGCATGTCGTCGAGAATCTCCCTTGCCGTGGTGCGGCTGTGCACCTCGGCGTTGGCCTCGTTCTCGAACTGGCGGCACAGGAAGTAGCCGTGCCTCTCTGCCAGTTCGATTGCCTTGGCCAGCATGCCGCTGCCCTTCTCGGCTGCCGGCGTGAGCACCACGCGGGCACCGAGGAAACGCAGCAACCGACGCCGCTCCAGGCTGAAGCTTTCCGCCATGGTCACCACCAGCGGGTAGCCCTTGCGTGCGCAGACCATGGCCAGGCCGATGCCGGTGTTGCCGCTGGTGGCCTCGATTACCGTCTGGCCCGGGCGCAGGTCGCCGCTGCGCTCGGCCGCCTCGATCACCGCCAGCGCCATGCGGTCCTTGACCGAGCCCATGGGGTTGAAGGCCTCCACCTTCACGTGCACGTTCACCGTCGGCGGCGCAAGCCGGGCGAGTCGCACCAGCGGGGTACGGCCGATGGTTTCCAGAATGCTGGCGTAGCGGGTCATGATCAAACTCCTCGGGTGGGCATGCCGACAGCTTCGCCCCATGCCGAGGAAGCCGGCGTGTGAGCCAGCGTGGTTTTTCTGGCGACGTGCTTGAAGACGAACCTGTAAATGACAGGCCAGCCCGGCACGATCGGCGACTATACTGCTAGCGTGACATCACCGGGTCCGGACATGAACACGCTGACCCTCAACCTGCTTGGCGATCTCGAAGTCATTCGGGACGGGCAGGTATTGTCGCTGCCGCCTTCGCGCAAGACCCGTGCCCTGCTCGCCTACCTGGCCCGTCATTCCCGTCCCCTTAGCCGTGAGCACCTATGCGACCTGCTGTGGGAGCTTCCCGACGATCCCCGCGGCTCGTTGCGCTGGAGCCTGTCGAAGTTACGCCGACTGGTGGACACACCGGGTCGACTACGACTGCGAGCCGACCGGCTTGGCGTGTGCCTGGATACCTCCGACATCGACGTCGATGTGGCCGGCCTGCATGCACTGTGCAACGGCGGCTTGGCTGAGGCCGATATCGAAGCGCTCGAGCATACTGCCACTCGCTACCGTGGCCCCTTTCTGGAGGGGCTGGACCTGGACCGTTTTCACGACTTCCACGGCTGGTGCCTGGCCGAACGCGAAGCTGCCATACGCGCCCAGACGACCCTGCTGACGACCCTGGTCGAGCGTCTCGCCAACTCTCCGCAGCAGGCCCTGCCTCATGCTCATGCCTGGGTACGCTTGGCTCCCTTCAATGAAACGGCGCGTGCGCAGTTGGTGCGTCTGCTGTTGGCACTGCACCGGCCGCGCGAGGCCGAACAACAGCTGCAACTGGGTGTGCGGCTCATCCGCGAGGCGGGCCTGCCGCTCAACGGTCAGTTGCTGCGTGCCTGGCGGGCGAAGCCCTCGCCCACGCCTTTGTCAGAGAACGTCGATACCGCGGATTCCCAATCCCCCGTATTAGAGAGAATCCACCCGGACCTGACGGGCGACGCCCTGGAAGTGATGCGCTGGGCCGCGCTGTTGGCGCCGGATCCCGATTTCACCACCCTGAGCCAGGTCTCGGGGCTCGATACCAATCGTCTCGGTATCGCCCTGGAAGTGGCCGAGCGCCACCAGTGGCTCTCCATCGATGCTCAAGGCCTGCGCTTCACGCACAGCGCCATGGCCGCCGAGCTGTACGATGCCATTTCCCCGGTACGCCGCCAGACCATGCATCGACGCATCGCCGAATGGCTGGCCGCTGGCCCCCTCAACGACATGCAACAGGCTAATTGCCTGGTACATCACGCCCAGGCCAGCGGCGACCTCGACCTGGCAACCCGAGCCATGATCGAAGCCGGACGCTTCTGTCTGCGCAGTTGCGCCAACGAGGAAGCCCAGCGCTTCGCCCAGCAGGGCCTGGCGCTGAGCGATGGCATGACCGGCACCCGGCGTGTCTGTCTCGCCATCGAACTGCACGAAATCCTCTACAGCGCCGCTCCCCTGGCAGACTGGGAGGCCGGCGCCGGCACAGTGGTGACACTGGCCGAGCAGGCGCTGGAACACGGTGCCCTCGCCCACGCCCGGCTCGGCTATCAGTTGGCCAGCCATATCCGCTGGGCTCATGGCCAGTGGAGCGACGCCCATGAGCAGACTCTCCAGGCGGAGCGCGCAACCCGCTGCGGCGACGACCGCGAGCAGGTCATCGCCATGGCGGAAACCGCGCGCTGTCTGGCCATGCTGGAGCGCGACCTTGGCCAGGCGGCCGATCTGCTCGAGCAGGCACGCGAACTGGCCACTCGGCAGCACATCGGTTATCCCGCCATTCCCCTGGCCCAAGGCCTGCTCAGCCTGCATGAGGACCGCTTCGACAAAGCGGCGAGCTACTTTCGAGAGGCGCGTACCCTGTGCAAGGCCATGGGCGACCGACTGGGCGAGTTCCAGGCCCAGGAGTCGTTGCTGCTGATCGACCTGGAGCGGGACGATTACCAGCAGGCCCAAGAGCGCTGCGTCCAGCTGCAGGAACTCGGCAAGCGCCTACGCGACGGCAGCGAGGCACCTTATGCAGACGCCGCCGCGGCCCTGTGTACGTATGCTCTCGAGGATGACTCCGCCCCTTTCGGCGTCGCACTCGTCACCCTGCGCCACGCCGATGCCCGCCATCGCCTGGCCACGCTGCTGCTGCAGGCGGCACGGCTCGATCTCGCCCGCGCTCGAACCGAAACGGCCCGGCAGCGAGCTGGCGAGGCCCTGGAGCATGCCCGTGTGCTCGAACGTCGCAGCGAGCAGCTGCTGGCCCACGCCCTGCTGGCCGAATGCGCCCGTCGCCTGGGTGACGAGGATGATCGGCGCGAGCACGCCCGCACCGCCGAAGCCCTGCTGCAGGAACCCATCGCCGCCTGGGTCAGGCGCCGCTGTCACACGCTGCTGGAGCAACCTGCTGCCGAGGACGAAGCATGATCGACGTGTTTCTGGAGCGCCGCCTCCCGCACCCTCTCGGACCGAAGGTGGTGCGTGCCCTGACTCTGGAAGGACAGCCATGCTTCGATCTGTATCGAATCCAATGGCAGGAAAGCCTGCTGGCACGAGATGGGCAACGCCTGATCTGTCATTTTCAGGCGCCCGACGTGGAATCGGCGCGTATCGGTCTGCGCCAGGCAGGTGCCGACGTCAGCTCACTGTGGGGCGGCAGCGTGCATGCTGCGCCGGGCCTGAAAGCCGCGGATCTGGCGACCGCCAACGTCCTGGTCGAGCGCCACTTCGCCGCCCCCGTCACCTTCGAGGCGATCCAGGCGCTGGAAAATGCCGGGGCCGCATGCCTGTCCAACCATCACGTGCGTTTCCTGCGCAGCCACTTCTCCCTCGACCGGCAGCGCATGCACTGCCTCTACCAAGCGCCCGATGCCGAATCGGTACGCCTGGCCCAGCATCAGGCCGGCATGCCGGTCAGCCGCATCTGGGCCTTTCAACGTATCGCACCGGCCGATACCACGGCGCAGCTCTAAAAAACCACGCCCTCTCCCACGCTGGGTCTCACGTGCCCCAGCGAATCTCGTAGCTGACCGCTGATGGTCACCCACGACGAGAAAGGAAACGCTGAACGAATTGACGAGCGAGATGAAGCGCAAGGCGCACGGAGCACAGGAACCGGAGCCTATGGGGTATAGGTGAGGATTCCGCGCACCGCGCAACGCAGTGATTCGCTCGCGCAGACATTTGTGCAGTGTTTCCAGAACAATACGAGGAGAGCTCCATGCACACCACCACTCAACAGATCGACAACGGCGTCAACGTCACTGCTCTGCTGGGCGCCCGCGAAGCGCTGACCCAGGCACCGGAGGCCGCCCGCTTCATCTGGCGCGCTCACTGCGACTGGATTCGCGGCACTCATAGCCAGATCGCCGTCGAGGATTTCCACGGTCTCGGCGAAACACAGCGGCATCGCTCACGCTTCACCTACCAGGCGGACCACCCCGAAGTGTTCGCTGCCCAAGACCACGGCCCCACTCCGGTGGAATACGTACTCGTCGGGCTGGCCGCCTGTCTCACCGCCGGTGTCGCAGCAGTGGCTCAGCATCGTGGCATCCAGCTGCGCTCGGTCAAGGCCATGGTGGAGGGCGACATGGACATCCAGGGCATCCTCGGCATGGACCCTGAGGTGCGCAACGGCTTCGACGACATCCGCGTGACGTTCGAGATCGACGCCGATGCCAGCCGTGCGGATATCGAGGCGCTGCTTGCCCAATCGCAGAAGCGTTCGGCCGTGTACGACCTGCTGACCAACCCCACCTACGTGAAGGTCGAGCTGAAATGAAAAGCGTCACCGCCGTGGTCATCGGCGCCGGGCACGCCGGGCTCGCCATGAGCCATCACCTGGCCCGGCGCGGCATCGATCACGTGACTCTGGAACGCGGCGAGGTGGCCAATGCCTGGCGCCACGAGCGCTGGGAGTCGCTGCGCCTACTCACGCCCAACTGGCAGTGCCGCCTGCCCGGGCAGGCCTACACCGGGCCGGAGCCAGAAGGCTTCATGAGCATGCCGGAGCTGATCGCCTTTCTCGATGACTATGCACGGGGCCTTTCGGCCCCGCTGCATACCGCGACCGAAGTGCTCGCTCTACGCCAGGTGGAGGGCGGCTACCGGATCGTCACCAACCGGGGCGAATGGCGCTGCCGCGCGGCGATAATCGCCACTGGTGCCTGCCAGCTTCCCGTCGTGCCTGCCATGGCGGCAGCCCTGCCGCCATGGATCGTGAGCCTGACGCCACATGCCTATCGTCAGCCGGGGCAGCTGCCAGAAGGCGGCGTGCTGGTGGTAGGCGCCTCGGCCACCGGCGTACAGCTGGCCGACGAGCTTCAGCGCAGCGGTCGACCCGTCACGCTGGCCGTGGGGCAGCACCTGCGCCTGCCGCGACGCTATCGCGACCGTGACATTCAATGGTGGCTGGAGCATGCCGGCTTGCTCAACCAACGCTTCGATGAGGTGGAAGATCTCGCCCGCACCCGGCGTCAACCCTCGCCGCAGTTGCTGGGCAGTGCCGCGCCTCAAGATTTGGACCTCAATACACTGAGCGGGCGTGGCGTGCGCCTGGTGGGGCGGCTGGCCGGCTTGGTCGGCACCCGGCTGCAGTTCTCGGGCTCGCTGGCCGTTCACTGCACCGCGGCGGATCTCAAGCTGTCGCGGCTGCTCGACAACCTGGACGCCTGGGCCATTGCCCATGGCTGGCACGACGCTTTGCCCGCCCCGAAGCGCCCGGCGCCCACCCGGGTGCCACCGCGGCCTTGCCTGGGCCTCGACCTGGCTACCGGTGAGATCAAGACGGTGCTCTGGGCCACCGGCTTTCGTCCCGACTTCCGCTGGCTCCAGGTACCGGTGTTCGATACCCGTGGACGCCTGCGCCACGAAGGCGGCGTGGTGGCCCCCGGCCTCTACGCCATGGGCCTGCCCTTCATGCGAAGGCGCAAGTCGGGCGCTATCCATGGCGCCGATGACGACGCCGCCGAACTCAGCGCCCACCTGGCCGCCTGGTTGGCCAAGGCGAAAAAACGCACCAGGGCAGCATTGCTCTGACCTTCCCCTTGGTTTAGGCCTGAAAACGCCAAGACTCAGCCGCTCTGTGTGAGCGGCTGGGTCTTCATTCGCTCTGGATTTCGCCCTCCACCCATCCTCAGTCGAGATGAAACAGCCTGCGCGGAGAATCATTCAGGATAACGCGTCGGTCGTCCTCATCGCGGACCCAGTCGGTCAGCCAGTCGAGGGTGTCCCGGTAGCCATGCTTGCCTTCATGGCGGGTCCAGGGCCAGTCGCTGCCCCATACCAGGCGCTCACGCCCCAGCTCGTTCAGCAGCTCACACACATGGGGCTGCAGGTCTCGCACGGGGGAACGATAAGGTGCCGACAGCTTGACCCAGGTGCGCCCGTAGCGCCCGGCTTCCAGCAGCAAACGAAACCCGGCATCGGCACGGGGATCGGCCTCGACGGGCAGACCCAGGTGATCGATCACCAAGCTGACGCCGTGCTCGTGCAAGGCTGGGAAGAGTTCGGGCAGACGGTCTCCCTCGAGATGCAGCTCCAGGTGCCAATCCAGAATCTTCAGTCGGTCGAGAAAATCGATCCATCGAGGATCGCTGAGGTCGGGGAGTTCACGGCGTCGCTCGATCAGATTCCAGCGCACGCCGACGATGCCGGCTGCGCCAAGCTGGCGCATCTCGGTCAGGCTCGTATCCGCGGGAAGCTGCACCACTCCGCGGTAGTCCTCGCCCAACTGACCGAGAATCCGCAGCAGCTCACGATTGTCATGGCCGAGGAAACTTGGCTGCACCAGCACGCCACCGCGAAGCTCGCAGGTCATCAGGTGCTGCTGCCACTCATCCAGGGGCGCCGGCCGTGAAGGCCGGTAGTTGGAGCCTTCGTTCTCCTCCACCTGCGCATAGACGTGGGCGTGACAGTCGAATCCTTGTTTCACTCTGGCGTCCTCACTCTTGGCTTTCTCTTTGCGTCCCGACTCTTGAGTTTATACTTAAGTCTAGTTCTCTAGAGAACTGGTTGACTAGAAGTATACACTGGTCTTTAGTGACAGCAACAAGACAGCGGAATCGCCAGGAGAATGCACCCATGTGTGCACTGCACATGCCCAAGACCGATGGACGCCTCCCTCTATACGCCAGGCTTCGCGACCAGTTGGCTTCGCGGATCGCCAATGGCGAATGGTCGCCAGGCGACACGATCCCGTCCGAGAATCGCCTGGCCGAGGAGTACGGCGTGGCGCTAGCCACCATGCGCATGGCACTCAAGCAGCTCGTGGACGAAGGCTTGCTTGAGCGTCGCCGTGGCACCGGCACCTTCGTCAAGCAGCCGGCGTTTCGCGCCGACCTGTTCCGCTTCTTCCACGTTCACGATGCCGATGACCCCGACGGCTCCGTCATACCCGAAAGCCGCATTCTCAGTCGTGAGGTGGTCAAGATGCCGGCCGAGGTCCGGTTGGCCTTCGGCGAGCCGGATACAACGCACTGCATCAAGCTCGAGCGCGTTCGCCTGTGGTCCGGCGAACCGATGCTGTTCGAGGAGATCTATCTGCGCCTGCCCGATTTCGAAGGTCTGCAGACGCTCAACCCCAAGGACATGGGACCCCTGCTCTACCCCGTCTTCCTGCAGGAGTTCGGGATTCTCATCACGTCGGCGACGGATGAGCTTTCGTTCGGCACCGCCACCAAGGCAAGCGCCAGATATCTGGAGCTACCTGCCAATTCGCCGGTTGCCGTCATCGAGCGCATCGCGCGTAACCCCGTAGGTCGCATCATCGAATATCGCCGCGTGCATGGTCGCCCCGAACGTTTCCGCTATCGCGTCAACCTCGGCGAGCAACACCCCTGAAGCGAGTCTCGAAACTCACCCCCATGTCCTTACGATTCCAACAACAGGTACCAACAATGAAACTCACGCTGCTCCTCACCACCGCCACCGTATCAGCCCTCGCTCTTGCCCTCGCCCCGGCCATGGCCAGCGATTACCCCAACCGCCCCATCGAGCTGATCGTGCCGGCCCCGGCCGGTGGTGGTACCGACAACGTCGCTCGCATGCTCAACCAGTATCTCGAGGCGGAACTGGGCCAGCCCGTAGCCGTACTCAACGTGGCAGGCGGTGGCGGCGCCATCGGCGTCAACCAGTTCTCCCGAGCGCGCTCTGATGGCTATACCCTGCTCTCCACCTGGAACAGCCCCATCACCACGGTGCCGCACATGCAGCGCGTGCAGTACTCCTACGAGACGCTGACGCCCATCACCAGCACCTCACAGAGCGCCTACACCCTCTGCGTGGCTCCCGACTTTCCGGCCGAGAGCGGCGAGGAGTTCCTTGCCGAGCTGCAAGCCAACCCCGGTAGGTACACCTATGGCAACGATGGCGTCGGCGGCACCATGCGTCTGGCGGCGGAGCGGATTTTCGAAGCCTTCGACATCACCGCTCGCCCGATTCCCTTCGGCGGTGCCGGCGAGACCCTGCAGAACTTCCTCGGTGGCCACGTGGACATCTATGGCGGCTCCATCACGCCCGTACTGCCCTATGTAGAGGAAGGCCAGGCCAAGTGTCTGCTGGTGACCTCCGCCGACGACAACGAAGCCCTGCCCCAGGCATCCGGTCTCGCTGCCCTGGGTCATCCCGAACTCGAGACCGTGCTGTGGCGCATGATGCTGGGCCCCGAAGGCATGGCGGAAGAACGTGCGGAAGCGGTCGCCGACGCCGTGGCCCGTGCCGTGGAGCATCCGGAGTTCCAGGCGTTCCTCGCCGCCCAGGGCGAAACCCTCAACCTGGTGCGTGGCGAAGAACTGCGTGAACGCCTGCGGCTGGAAACCCAGGCCATCGGCGAGACCCTGGAAAACCTCGGCCTCAAGCAACAGTGACGCGCAAAGGCATCGATAAGACCATGAACTACAGAGACCTCTTCTCTGGCATCGCCTTCCTCATCATCGGCGCCAGCACCGTCTGGATGGGGAAGGACTTCTTTGCCGATGCCGCTTACGTTCCCATCGGGGCTGGCGCCCTGATGGGGGCGTTCTCCCTGCCTCTGATCTGGCGTGGCGTGAAGAGCATTCTGGCCGCGCGAGCGATGACCGATTCCACCAAGGCCAGTCACACCCAGGCCCATCGAACCCAGGCCCATGCCATCCCGGCCCTGGTCGACCACCCGGCGCGCTTCGCCACCACGCTGGGTTGCTGCCTGGTGTATTACGCGGCCATGCCCATCGTCGGCTTCTATACCACCAGCGCTCTGTTCATCAGTTTGCTGGCGGTACTGCTGGGTGAGCGGCGGCCCGCCGTGGTAGCAGGCATCACCCTGGGCTTCATCACGCTGCTGTATGCCCTGTTCGCGGTGGTGCTCAAGCGTCCCTTGCCCGTCGAGTTCTTCTTCGCCACCTAGAGGGCTCTACCTCATGTTCGAATCTCTCCTGAACGCGCTCCCGGTAGCCCTGCAGTTCGAATCGCTGATCAGCCTGTTCGTCGGCACGCTGATCGGCATTCTGATCGGTGCGCTGCCGGGCCTGAATCCGGTCATGGCCATCGCCCTGATGCTGCCGCTGACCTATGGCTTCGACCCTATCATTGCCCTGGGGCTGGTGGCCGGCATCTACAACGGCTCCATGTACGGCGGCTCCATTCCGGCCATTCTGCTCAACATCCCGGGCACGCCCGCCGCCATCGCCACCACCTTCGACGGCTACCCGATGACGCGCAAGGGCGAGGGCGGCCTGGCCCTGAAGACGGCCTGCTGGTCCTCCGCCATCGGCGGTATCGTCAGCGCGCTGGCCCTGATGACCCTGGCGCCCATGCTGGCCAAGGTGACGCTGGCATTCGGTCCTGCGGAGTACTTCTGGGTGGCCGTATTCGGCCTCGTCAGCATTGCCTTGCTGGTGGGCAAGGATGCCAGCAAGGGCATGCTCTGCGCCCTGCTCGGCGTCATCATCGGTCTGGTGGGCGTCGACACCATCAGTGGCGCAGAGCGTTTCACCTTCGATACGCTCTACCTGGTGGGCGGCTTCGAACTTCTCGTCGTGCTGATCGGGCTCTACGCCGTACCCCCGGTGCTGGAGATGGCCGAGAAGCGCAACGAATCCTACTTCAATGCCGAAAGCTTCCGCGTCTCGCCCGGTGGCGGCGCGCTCGGCTTGCTGCGCCGCCACTGGCGTACCTGGAGCCGCTCGTCGCTGATCGGCGTCGCCGTGGGTATTCTGCCCGGCGCCGGCGGCAATCTGGCCGCGCTGCTCAGCTACAACGAGGCCAAGCGCAAGTCTCCCGATCCCGAGTCCTTCGGTACCGGCAATCCGGTCGGTATCGCCGCAGCAGAGTCCGGCAACAGCGCCGACAATGCCGCGGCCATGATTCCCTCGCTGACGCTTGGCATACCCGGCAACCTGATCGCGGCGCTGGTGCTGGGCGCGCTGATGATCCATGGTCTTCAGCCCGGCCCTCAGCTGTTCACCCGCGCTCCCGACGTGGTGTTCGGCTTCATGTGGCAGATGCTGCTCACCGCCATGCTGTTGCTGCTGCTCGGCGGCATGGTCGCCACACGCCTGTTCGCCCAGGTGCTGCGCATGCCCTCTGCCCTGCTGGTTCCGACCACGTTGGTACTGATGGCGGTGGGGGTTTACACCGTCAACGGCAACGTCATGGATCTCTATGTGATGCTGGGCTTCGGCCTGCTCGGTTACCTGCTCAACCGGCTCGGCTTCCCGCTGGCACCGGTGGTGCTGGGGGTACTATTGGGCCCGATGGCGGAGCAGAACTTCCGCTTGACCATGCTGATCGCCCAGAACGACTGGACGGTGCTGTTCACCCGTCCCATCTCGCTGGGTATCGTGGCGCTGCTGGTCGCCGTCCTGCTTTCCCAACTGTGGAAAACCCTGCGCCAGCGGGCACGTAGCGCCGCCCACTCGCAACAGCGCTGAGCCTGGGGATCCGTTACCATTCACGTCCTTGAGAGCACGTTCCTGAAAACCAAACACGGGATGCCACGTGAAAGCTCTGGTCATCGAAGACAACCCGAACCTGGCCACCTCCATCGCCACTTTCCTCGGCGAGGCGGGCTTTCAGGTGGAGACCTGCGGCGACGGTCGCAGCGCCGAGCATCTGCTGCAGACGCTCTCCTTCGACTTGATCCTGCTGGACCTGGGGCTGCCCGAGCTGGACGGCATCCATCTGCTGCGCCGCCTGCGCAGCCGGCACGACAATACGCCCGTGCTGATCATCTCGGCGCGGGACGCCCTCGACCAGCGCGTGCTCGGCCTGGAGGAGGGTGCCGACGACTACCTGGCCAAGCCCTTCTCGCTGGTGGAGGTGGTAGCAAGGGCAAAAGCGCTGGTGCGCCGGGCGAAGCAGTTCGGCGAGAACAGCCTGCAGTGCGGCGACATCGAGCTGCCTTCCGGTAGCCCGGCCGTGCTGGTCGCTGGCCAGCCGGTCACGCTACACCGGCGTGAACGTGAGGTGCTCGAGTACCTGCTGATCAACCAGGGGCGCCTGGTGAGCAAGGCGCAGTTGATCGACCGGCTATCGGACCTGGACGATGCCGTCTCCCCCAGTGCCATCGAGACCTACATCTCGCGCCTGCGCAAGAAGCTGGGCGACGGCATCCAGCTGCGTACCGTACGCGGCCTCGGCTACCTGCTCGATACCAAGTCCAGCTGACATGACTTCCATTCGCTCCCGCCTGCTGCTGTGGATCGGCCTGCCCTTCACCCTGGTCGGCCTGCTGACCCTCGCTACCAGCTATTACGTGCTCTCCCACCAGATCACCGAGACCTTCGACGACATGCTGCTCAATGCCGCGGAGCGCCTGGAGCGACGCCTCTATTCGGTGGACGGCGAGCTGCGCATCAACATGCATTACTTCAGCATCAGCACCCTGGGCAGCCGCGGCGACGGCAAGATCTTCTATCGGATACGCGATGCCGAGGGCCGCATGTTGGCGGGCTTCGACGGTCTGGAAGACCCGCCCGGCGACCTCGACGAGCCGCTGTTCTACGACACCCGCTATGCCGGCAATACGCTGCGTGCCGTGGCCACCACCTTCCCCGTGGTGCGCTCCACCCACAGCGGCCAGATCGAAGTGATCGTGGCCGAATCGACCGAAGCCAGGCAGAACATGATCAACGAGTTTCTGCTCACGCTCTCGGTACTGATCGCCATCGGCGGCCTGCTGGCCGTGACCATCGCCCTGCTGGCCATTCATCGCGGCCTGGCCCCGCTGCGCTCGATCAGCCGCTCGCTGCGTCGCCGTTCGCAGAACGACCTCGAGCCGATCGAAGCCGAAGTGCCGAGGGAAGTCTCGACGCTCGTCGCCAGTATCAATGGCCTGATGATGCGAATGCGCCAGAGCATTCACAACACCCAGCAGTTCAATGCCGATGTATCTCACCAGTTGCGCACGCCCATTTCGGAGATTCGCGCCCTGGCGGAGCTCACCACCCGCCAGTCCATCGACCCACGAGCCAGGAGCAGCCTGGAGGAGATCGGGCGTATCGCCGAGAGCGCCGGCTACACGGTTCAGCAGCTGCTCACCCTGGCCAAGGCGCGCCACGAACTGGTGGACACTTCCGCCATGGCCATTGCCGACCTCGCCGAACTGAGCCGGGTAGCATGCGCCGAGTCGATTTCACGGATCTACCAGCGCGGTCAGGAGCTCGAGTTCTGCGAACGGGAGAGCGACTGCCTGGTCATGGCGGACAGCGTAATGCTGCGCTGGCTGATCCAGAACCTGGTCGAGAACGCCAGCCAGCATGCCGGCGGCGCCCAGCCTTATCGCGGCACCATCTATGTACGGGTTTCCCGCAGCGAGGAAACGGTGCAGCTGCGAGTCAGCGACGATGGGGTCGGCGTGAGTCCGGAGCAGCTGGCCAGACTGACCGAGCGCTTCTACCGTGCCAGCCCCGAAACGCCAGGCAGTGGGCTTGGTCTCGCCATCGTCGACGAGATCGCCCGCGCCCACGGCGCCACGCTGGAACTCGACAGCCCAGCGGGGCAAGGGTTAACGGTGACGGTGACCTTTCCCTCAGCCTAGGCCTTGTTCGCTAGCCGCCGGCTTAGCGAAATGATCGCCGGTGTGGCCAGAATCAGCAGCAGTAGGCGCAGCACGTGGTGCGACACCACGTAGAGCGGGTCGACGTCCAGCGCCACCGCGATCACCGCCATCTCCCCGACACCACCCGGCAACAGCGCCAGCAGCGCCGCCGTGAAGGAGTGCGCCGTGAAGCTCGCCAGCAGCCAGGCGGTGGCCACCGCCATCAGCACGGCATAGAGCCCGAACAGCAGACCATAGCGCCCGACCTGGACGACCCGCTGCCAAGGCGTGCCGGCGAAACGCGCCCCCACCGAGCTGCCCAGCACCAGAAAGGTCGCCACCAGCAGCACATCGGGTAGCGCCACCCCATGTCCCAACGTCGCCAGCACCACCCCCACGGCCATGGGCCCCAGGAACTCCGGCAACGGAAAGCGCAGCAGCCGGCCGAGCCACCAGGAAGCGGGTGCCAGCAACAGCAGCGAGACGCCCGCCCAACTCACGCCGTTGCCCTCGCCCAGTGCAATGCCACCGGCCAGGTAGCTGGCCATGAAGGCCGCCGACGCCACCACGATGACCAGGCGCATGGCGTGGGTGATGGCAATCCAGCGGATGTCCACGCCCAGCCGCTCGGCCAGGATCACCGTGGCATTCATGCTGCCCGGGAAGGAGCAGAACACCGCGCTCAGCCGGCTCATTCCGCTGGTGGAGAACAACCAGGCGCCCCCGGCCAGCATCAAGCCCATGTACACCAGCATGGCCAGCACGCTGGGATACCACTCCAGCAGGTGCGACAGCTCGCCCAGCTCGATGCGGTTACCGATGAACAGCCCCAGCATGGCGATGGAACCGCGATGCAGCCGCTTGTCGATCCCCGCCCTTACGCCGGCCAATGAAGCGATCAGCACCGCGAACAGCGGCCCCAGCATCCAGGCCATGGGCAACGAGACCAGGGTGGCGATAGCGCCACCCAGAGCCCCGATCGACAATGTCGAAACGGTACGCAGCACCATCGCTCAGGCGCCGAGCGGCTGGCGGCGCCGCCGGAACCAGTTCACCAGGTGCTGACCGAACAGCGAGATGAGCAGCAAGGCTAGAATGATCAGTGTCACCGGGCGCTCCAGCACGTAGGCCAGGTTGCCGCCGCTGATCTGGTAGGAGTGCAGCAGCGACTTCTCGGCCATGGCCCCCAGCAGCATGCCGATCACGGCGGCAGGCACCGAATAGCCGTAATGGCGCAGCAGCCAGCCGACCACCGCGAAGATCAGTACCGTGGCGGGCCCGGTCATGTTGCCGGTCAGACCGAAGGAGCCCATCACCGCCAGCACCAGCACCGAGGGAATCAGGTAGCGCATCGGCACCTTGACGATGTTGGCCAGCAGCGGGATGAACATCAGGCCAATCACCATCAGCAGGAACACCTGAGCGAAGTTGGCGAAGATGATGGCGTAGACCACATCCGTCTGCTGGCGGATGAACTGCGGCCCGCCGGTGATGTTGTGCATGGCGAAGGCTGCCAGCATCACCGCCGTGGCGCCCCCGCCGGGAATGCCCAGCGCCAGCAGAGTCGCCATGGACCCCGCCTCGGAGGTGCTGTTGGCCGACTCGGACGCCACCACGCCCTTGGGGTTGCCCTTGCCGAACGAACTCGGGTCCTTGTCGCGGCGCTGGGTCTCCACGTAGGAGAGCAGGTTGGACACCGACGACCCCACCCCCGGCACGGCGCCGACGAACACGCCGATGAAGCCACCCCGGATCAATACCCAGGGGTACGTCACGGCCATCTTGAAGCCCTGGAAGATTTCCGAGATCTTGACCTTGCGCGAGGCTTCCGACTCGACGATATAGCCCTTGTTGGCGAGCTTGAACAGCTCCGAGGCCGCGAACATGCCCATCATCGCGGGGATGACCGGCACCCCATCGAGCAGGAAGGTCTGCCCCATGGTACCCCTGGCCATGCCCAGCTCGTTGAAGCCGATGGTGCCCACCAGCATGCCGACGAAACCGGCCATCAACCCCTTCAGCATATGCTCGCCCCGCAGGGTGGCGATCAGCGTCATGCCCCACAGGATGACGGCGAACATCTCCGCCGGCCCCAGCTTCAGCACCATGAAGGAAAGGGGCTGGATCATCAGGAACAGGATCAGGTAGCCCATCAGCACGCCGATGACCGACGAGGCCAGCGCCACGCCCAGCGCCTGGTTGTGCTTGCCCTGGCGCGCCATGGGATAGCCGTCGAAGGCGGTGGCAATGGCCGAGGAGGTCCCGGGGATGTTCATCAGAATGGCCGGAATGCCACTGCCGAAGGAGCCACCGGTGAAGATGGCCGTGAGGAAGAGCATGGCCTGCACGAAATCCATATACAGCGTCATGGGCAGGAAGATCGCCATGGCCATGGAGATCTGCAGGCCCGGCGTGGCCCCGAAGATCAAGCCGATGATGATGCCAGGAACGACCACCATCCAAGGGCTGAAATTGGTGAAGAGCAGCGCAAGCGCCTGCTCGACGGCGGCAAAATCGATCATGGTGTCGCTCCCTCAGTCCGGCAGGACCAGCATGTGCATGGGATAAGGCAGCATCTCGGCGAAGAAGAACGCCGTGCCGAAGCCGAAGGCCAGGCTGTAGCCGCCCAGCAGCAACCAGTTGCGCTCACCCTTGAGCAGCAGGAACAGGGCAACGAACAGCACCGTGGCCACATCGAAACCCAGGGTTTCCAGCGAGATGACATAGGCGGCGAAGAGCCCCACCACCGGCAGCGTGCGGTGCAATGGCTCCCCACCGTCATCCGGGCGGGTGAGCAGGGTGCCCTGCTTCAGGCGAATGCCGACCTCCAGCAGCACGATGGCCAGCACTACGAGAGACAAGGGCAGGATCAGCAACAGATTCTGTATGGCCGACGAGACCCGAATGGCATCCATCAGGTACCACAGGGTAAAGCCGGCCAGAGCCATGAGGACCAACAGGTCCCCATAGTCGCGTTTATGGGTGGTCATGAGACGACTCCAGGCGGCCCCGACCATGGTTGGCCGGGGCCGCGTCATGCGGCAGGGATCACTTCAGCAGGTGAGCGTACTTCTCGAAGACTTCGTAGTTGGTCTGCATCAGCTCGTTGGCGCGCTCGGGGCCGACCCAGACGCCGCCGATGTCGTTGGCGGAGAGATGATCCTGGACATCCTTCCGCGCCAGGGTGTTCTGGATCGCCTCGGAGAGCGCCTCGAAGCGCTCGGGATACTGGCGCTCCATTTCGCTGCTGACGGCGAAGCCGCGCATCGAGCCCTGCAGCACCGGCACTTCGAGGCCCATCGGCTCGAGCGCCTCGTTGATAGGCGGAGCGTCCCACTGGTCGATACGCTCGTCGTTGACGACGGCCAGCGGCGTGAGGAACTCACGGATGCCCTCGCTACCCTCGGCACTGATGGAGGTGAAATGCACCTGGCCGCCGGCCACCGCGGAACGCGCCTCACCGCCGCTGTTGTAGGTCACCAGGTTGAGGTTGTCCTGGGGAATGCCCGCTTCATCGAGCAGCAGCCGAACCATCAGATGGCCCGCTGAGCCCTGCACCACCGAGCCGCGCACCTGGCCGGGGTTGTCGCGGATTTCCTCCAGCAGCGAGGGCAGATCCTCGAAGCCGCTGTCCTTGTTGGCGGCGATCAGGTCGAGATCGAACCACTGGAAGTTGACGAAGGAGAAGTCGTCGATGGCGTAGGACGCCCCACCGGTCAGGATGGTGTTGGTCAGGTACGGCGCAAAGGTGGAAGCGTAGAGGGTGTAGCCGTCGTCCGGCCGCGACAGAATGTAGTTGGCGGAAACCTGAGTGCCCGCTCCCGGGCGGTTGGTCACGCGCACGGGCGTCTCGAGTTCCTCGGCCAGGAAGTTGGACATGGCGCGCGCCATACGGTCGGCGCTGCCGCCGGTACCGAAGCCCACCACCATATCGAGGGGGCGATCCGGGTAATCGTCCGCCGCGACGGGGGCCGTCATCGTCAGTGAAGCCAGCACGGCTGCCAGAGTGCCGGTCATGAGCACCTTCCGACCGGTCTGTGAAGTTCCTTCAAACATGGCGTGTACATCCTCATTGTTGGTTTCTTGCGGAGCCTCGCCCCGGCATCGCCAACTCTAGAGGGCCAACCTGTCACCAACCTTGCATGGCAAGCATACTCGACCAATGTCTAATCTCCTTTTCACCAACACTATTGTTCGAGATCCGCCAGCAGCCTTGCCAGCTCATTGGCCAGGAAACGCGGCTGCACGCACTCGCCGAGATGTCCCGAGGCAAAGCGCAGAAAGCCCTGCGCAGCGTGGGGCAGACGGCGGTCGCGGCGTACGATGAACTGCCAGTGGCTCTCGATGGGGAAATCGGTGACCGGCAGGATCGCGATATCCGGATGCTCCGGCGGCAGCACGTGCTCGGAGAGCACGGCCAAACCCATGCCGGCGGCCACCCCCACGCGAATTGCCTCGTTACTGGCCATCTGCAAAGTCGGCCCCAGCGACAGGCCGTGCTCCTGCAGCCAGCTCTCAAACATCATGCGCGTGGCCGAGCCCGGTTCGCGCAACAGGAAGCGCTCTCCCAGCAGCTCGTTCATGGCGATTGCCTCCCGCTTTGCCAGGGGATGGCCCTGAGGCGCCACCACCACCAGCGGATTACGCAGAAAGCGACCGGCCAGGGCATGCACCAGGGAAGGCGGATGGCTGAACACGTAGAGATCGTCGTCCTGGCGCTCGAAGCGCGTGAGCACCTGACGGCGGTTGCCGATGTGCAGGGTAACGTCGACATCGGGGAAGGCCTGGCTATAGGGGCCGAGCAAACGTGGCAGCACGTACTGGGCGGTGTTGACCAGCGCGATGCTGAAGCGGCCCCGCTCCCCGCCTCGCAGCGCCTCGAGGTAGTCCTGATAATCGTCGAAGCGGCCGAGCACCTCACGACTGGCGCGGTAGAGCTCCCGCCCTGCCTCGGTGGGCAACAGGCGCCCGCGGCGCATATGCAGCAGCGGCTCCCCCACCGCTTCGCTCAAGCGCTTGAGCTGCTGGGAAACGGTAGGTTGGGTCAGGTGGAGCTGACGCGCCGCCTCGCTAACCGAGCCGCTTCGCACCACCACGACATAGACCTGAAGCAGGCGGAAGGTAAGGTGACGAACGTTCATGGCGCGGCCCCGCAGCGCGTCCTATAGATAATTACCTATAGTAATCTCACCAAGATTCTATTGGAATCAATATCAGGCGCTGCGCACAATCCGCGACTACTCTGCCATTCGCGGTTACAGAAGAAGAGAGAGATATGCCTGACATCGTCGTCATGTTCTTCCTGCTCGGCCTGCTCGCCGGGGTGGTCAAGTCGGACCTGAACATCCCCAAGGCCGCCTACGACACGCTGAGCCTGCTGCTGATGCTGACTATCGGTCTCAAAGGCGGCATGGCACTGTACGGCAACCTGCGCTGGTCGCTGATCCCCGAACTGCTTTCGGTCGCCGCCCTCGGCGCCCTGATTCCGCTGGCGCTGATGCCCATCTTGCGGCGCTTCGCACGCCTCTCTCCCGCCGACAGCGCCAGTATCGCCGCCCACTACGGCTCGGTGAGCGCCGGCACCTTCGCCGTGGCGCTGGCCTTTGCCGAAAGCCGCGCCCTGCCTATCGGTGCAGAGGTCACCCTCTACTTGGTGATGATGGAGCTGCCGGCGATCATGGTGGCCATCGCGCTTTACCGCCGCCATGCCGGCAAGGAAGCAAGCGAGGCGTTCCAAGGCATCTGGCACGAGACCCTGACCAACCGCGGCGTGATCCTGCTGGCAGGCGGCGCGGTGATCGGCGCCATGTACGGCCCGCGGGAAGGTGCGGCCGTGACCGAACTGTTCATGGGCGCCTTCCATGCCGTGCTCGCCCTGTTCCTGCTGCAGATGGGCCTCACCGCGGCGGAAACCCTGCGCCCCGTTCCCTGGTACCACTGGCGTCTGCTCACCTTCGCCCTGGTGGCCCCGTTCGTTCTAGCCATGGCCGGCCTGGCTGTCGGTCTGATGCTGGGCCTGCCCATGGGCTCGCTGATGATTCTCACGGCGCTAGCCGCCAGTGCCTCGTACATTGCCGCTCCGGCGGCCATGCGAACGGCGATACCCCAGGCCAACATCGGCCTGGCCATGCTCGCGGCGCTCGGCTTCACCTTCCCGCTCAACGTGATCGTGGGTATTCCCATCTACTATCAGTTGGCCATGTGGTTGAGTAACTGAGTTACCCCCCAGCCTCTACGCCACCGGCAGCCCCGGTGGCGTTCGCTTTTCTCCCTACCTTCTTCTTCCATATCCTCGCCTCTTCGACATTCGTAGAACGTCCCAAAGCTGCACTTTACGTTAACGTAAACCTCGCCTAGTCTAGTAACATTCGTGAATAGCCATGCGAACTGCGCCTGCGCGGTTCGCACAACCCGACAGCTTCGCACCTGACACACAGCTGCGCTAGCGACAGAAACACCAGCTACGACACAACCATCAGGGAGTTCCGCCATGCTGACCGCCTACAAGCCCCTCGACTTCGGCCTCGACGACGAGCTCAACATGCTGCGCGATCAGGTGAACGCCTTCGCCCGCGACGAGATCGCCCCGCGCGCCGCCGAGATCGACGAGAAGAACGAGTTCCCCAACGACCTGTGGCAGAAGTTCGGCGACATGGGCCTGCTCGGCATCACCGTGCCGGAAGAGGATGGGGGCACCGGCATGGGCTACCTGGCGCACTGCATCGCCATGGAAGAGATCTCCCGGGCCAGCGCCTCGGTGGGTCTCTCCTACGGCGCCCACTCCAACCTGTGCGTGAACCAGCTCAAGATCAACGCCAACGCCGAGCAGAAGGCCAAGTACCTGCCCAAGCTGATCAGCGGCGAGCACATCGGCGCGCTGGCCATGTCCGAGCCGGGCGCCGGTTCCGATGTAGTCTCGATGAAGCTGCGCGCGCGCCAGGAGGGTGACAAGTACATCCTCAACGGCAACAAGATGTGGATCACCAACGGCCCCGACGCCGACGTGCTGGTGGTCTACGCCAAGACCGACCCGGACGCTGGCTCCAAGGGCATCACCGCCTTCATCATCGAGAAAGGCATGCCCGGCTTCTCCACCGCCCAGAAGCTCGACAAGCTGGGCATGCGCGGTTCCAATACCTGCGAGCTGGTGTTCCAGGACTGCGAAGTGCCGGCCGAGAATATCCTGGGCGAGGAAGGCAAAGGCGTGCGCGTGCTGATGAGCGGCCTCGACTACGAGCGCACCGTGCTCGCCGCCGGCCCCATCGGCATCATGCAGGCGGCCATGGACGTCGTCGTGCCCTACATCCACGAGCGCAAGCAGTTCGACCAGTCCATCGGTGAGTTCCAGCTGGTGCAGGGCAAGATCGCCGACATGTACACCACGCTGAACGCCTGTCGCGCCTACCTCTACGCGGTGGCGGCCGCCTGCGACCGCGGCCAGACTTCCCGTAAGGACGCCGCGGGCGTGATCCTCTACTGCGCCGAGAAGGCCACCCAGGTGGCGCTGGACGCCATCCAACTGCTCGGCGGCAACGGCTACATCAACGAGTACCCCACCGGACGCCTGCTGCGCGACGCCAAGCTCTACGAGATCGGCGCCGGGACCAGCGAGATCCGTCGTATGCTGATCGGCCGTGAGTTGTTCAACGAATCAAAATGAAAATGGCTGCGCTAGCTCGCACCTTCGTGAACACACATTGAGCAAGGGAGCCGATAGATGGCCATCCTGAACACCCAAGTCAATCCGCGCAGCGACGGCTTCCAGGCCAACGACAAGGCCATGCGCCACGAGGTCATGAAGCTGCGTGAGCTGACCGCGGCGATCAGCCAGGGCGGCGGCGAGAAGGCCCGCACCCGCCACGAGAGCCGCGGCAAGCTGTTCGTGCGCGACCGCATCGACCACCTGATCGACGAAGGCTCGCCGTTCCTCGAGTTCTCGGCGCTGGCCGCCCATGAGGTCTACGAGAGCGACGTGCCCGCCGCCGGCGTGGTCACCGGTATCGGTCGCGTGAGTGGCGTGGAGTGCGTGATCGTCGCCAACGACGCCACCGTCAAGGGCGGCACCTACTACCCGCTCACGGTGAAGAAGCACATCCGCGCCCAGGAGATCGCCCGCAAGCACCGCCTGCCGTGCATCTACCTGGTCGACTCCGGCGGCGCCTTCCTGCCCCGTCAGGACGAAGTGTTCCCCGACCGCGAGCACTTCGGGCGCATCTTCTACAACCAGGCCACCCTCTCCGCCGAAGGCATCCCGCAGATCGCCGTGGTGATGGGTTCCTGCACCGCCGGCGGCGCCTACGTGCCGGCCATGGCCGACGAGTCGATCATCGTCAAGCAGCAGGGCACCATCTTTCTGGGCGGTCCGCCGCTGGTGAAGGCCGCCACCGGCGAGACCATCAGCGCCGAGGACCTGGGCGGTGCCGACGTGCACGCCAAGAAGAGCGGCGTGGCCGACCACTACGCCGAGAACGACGCCCATGCCCTGCAGCTCGCCCGTGCCTGCGTGTCGCGGCTCAACTGGCAGAAGCGCGGCCAGCTCAAGATGCAGGAGCCCAAGCCGCCCAAGCTCGATCCCAGCGAGATCTATGGCATCGTCGGTACCGATCTCAAGAAGCCGTTTGACGTGCGCGAAGTGATCGGCCGCATCGTCGATGGCAGCGACTTCGACGAGTTCAAGCGCTACTACGGCGACACCCTAGTGACCGGCTTCGCCCATATCCACGGTTACCCGGTAGGCATCGTCGCCAACAACGGCGTGCTGTTCTCCGAATCCG
Organism: Halomonas sp. KM-1; assembly: GCF_000246875.1. NCBI lineage: Bacteria > Pseudomonadati > Pseudomonadota > Gammaproteobacteria > Oceanospirillales > Halomonadaceae > Halomonas > Halomonas sp. KM-1. Next base: position 11,362 of record NZ_BAEU01000115.1, on the reverse strand, counting down.
CGGTGAAAGGCGCCCACTTCATCGAACTGTGCGCCCAGCGCAAGATTCCGCTGGTGTTCCTGCAGAACATCACAGGCTTCATGGTCGGCTCCAAGTACGAACACGAAGGCATCGCCAAGCACGGCGCCAAGCTCGTCACCGCCGTGGCCTGCGCCAAGGTGCCCAAGTTCACCGTGCTGATCGGCGGCAGCTTCGGCGCCGGCAACTACGGCATGTGCGGCCGTGCCTACGACCCCAACCTGCTGTTCATGTGGCCCAATGCGCGCATCTCGGTGATGGGCGGCGAGCAGGCCGCCGGCGTGCTCGCCCAGGTCAAGCGCGAGCAGTACGAGCGCGAAGGCCGAGAGTGGAGCGCCGAGGAGGAAGAGGCCTTCAAGCAGCCCACTCGCGAGCAGTACGAGCACCAGGGCCACCCCTACTACGCCAGCGCGCGTCTGTGGGACGACGGCGTGATCGACCCGGCCCAGACCCGCGACGTGCTGGGACTCTCGCTCGCCGCGGCGATGAACGCGGAAGTCCAGGAAACCAAGTTCGGCGTATTCCGGATGTGAGGCCGTTATGACACAGACTTATACCGAACTGCAGATCGACGAGCGCGGCGTCGCCCGGCTGACGCTGAATCGCCCCGAAGTGCACAACGCCTTCGACGACAGCCTGATCGCCGAGCTCAACGAGCACCTCGCCAAGCTCCACGATGCCGCCCGCCACGGCGAGGTGCGCGTGGTGGTGCTGGGCTCCGAGGGCAAGAGCTTCTCCGCCGGAGCCGATCTCGGCTGGATGAAGCGCATGGTGGAGTACGACTTCGAGGGCAACCTGGCCGATTCGCGCAAGCTCTCGCAGCTGATGCACGGGCTGGACACCCTCCCTTGCCCCACCGTATGTCGCGTGCAGGGTGCCGCCTTCGGCGGTGCCGTGGGCCTGGCCGCCTGCTGCGACGTGGTGATCGCCAGCGAGAAGGCCAAATTCTGCCTCTCCGAGGTCAAGATCGGCCTCTCCCCGGCGGTGATCAGCCCCTACGTGCAGCGCGCCCTGGGCTCTCGCCAGATGCGCCGCTACGCCCTCACCGCCGAGGTGATCGATGCCGACCAGGCGCTGGAACTGGGCCTGGCCCACCAGATCGTCGGCCACGACCACATCGACGAGGCTGTCGAAGAAATGATCGCCACCCTGCTGGCCGCCTCGCCCCAGGCCCAGCGTGCCACCAAGGCGCTGCTGGCCGAAGTAGCCCGCGACTCCGACAGCAAGGCCACCCGCGAGCACACCTGCCGCGTGATCAGTGAGCTGCGCGTGAGCGCCGAAGGTCAGGAAGGCCTGACCAGCTTCTTCGAGAAGCGCCGCCCCGCTTGGGCCGACGACAACACGAACTCCTCGGAGCGCCGCTCATGAGTCAGAACGATTCCCGCACCACGCCCTTCGACACCTTGCTGGTGGCCAACCGCGGCGAGATTGCCTGTCGCGTGATGCGCACCGCCCGCGCCATGGGCCTGCGCACCGTGGCCGTGTACTCCGACGCCGACGCCAACGCCCGACACGTGCGCGAGGCCGACGAGGCCGTGCGCCTGGGCCCGGCCGCCGCCCGCGAGAGCTACCTCAAGGTGGAAGCAGTAGTCGAAGCCGCCAAGCGCACCGGCGCCGGCGCCATTCACCCCGGCTACGGCTTCCTCTCCGAGAATGGCGCCTTCGTTCAAGCGCTGGACGCCGCCGGCATCACCTTCGTCGGCCCGCCCGCCTCGGCGATTGCTGCCATGGGTGACAAGTCCGCCGCCAAGGCGCGCATGGCCAACGCCGGCGTACCGCTGGTACCTGGCTACCACGGCGACGACCAGGACGACGCCCTGCTCAAGTCCGAGGCCGACAAGATCGGCTATCCGGTGCTGCTCAAGGCCAGCGCCGGCGGTGGCGGCAAGGGCATGCGCGTAGTGGAAGCCCCCGAGCAGTTCCAGGCCGCGCTGGACGGCTGCCGGCGTGAGTCCCAGGCTGCCTTCGGCGACACCCGCATGCTGATCGAGAAGTACCTGACCCAGCCGCGTCACGTCGAGGTCCAGGTGTTCTGCGACAGCCACGGCAACGGCGTCTACCTGTTCGAGCGCGACTGCTCCGTGCAGCGCCGCCACCAGAAGGTACTCGAAGAAGCCCCCGCCCCCGGCATGACCGCCGAACTGCGCCGTGAGATGGGCGAAGCCGCCGTGCGCGCCGCCAAGGAGATCGGCTATGTGGGCGCCGGCACCGTCGAGTTCCTTCTGGATGCGGACGGCTCCTTCTACTTCATGGAGATGAACACACGCCTGCAGGTGGAGCACCCCGTCACCGAGATGATCACCGGCCAGGACCTGGTCGAGTGGCAGTTGCGCGTGGCCATGGGCGAAGCTCTTCCGCTCAAGCAGGAAGAGCTGACCATCACCGGCCACAGCTTCGAGGCGCGCCTCTACGCCGAAGACCCGGAGCAGGACTTCCTGCCCGCCACCGGCAAGCTCGAGCGCTTCGCCATGGACCTCAAGGGCGCCGGCCTCGATCCGCGCCAGGTACGCCTGGACAGCGGCGTGGAAACCGGCGACGTGGTCTCCATGCACTACGACCCCATGCTCGCCAAGCTGATCGTCCACGGCGACGACCGCGACCAGGCCCTATCCACCCTCAACCGCGCACTGGCGGCGCTCGACGTACAGGGCGTAGTGACCAACCGCGCCTTCCTGCAGCGCCTGGCCACCCACCCGGCGTTTCGCAACGTGGAGCTGGATACCCGCTTCATCGAGAAGAACGAAGCCACTCTCTTCGCGCCCAAGCAGTACAGCATCGAAGAGTACGCCGGTGCCGCATTGATCGGCCTCAACCAGCTGGCCCGCGAGTGCGAGAGCGACTCGCCGTGGGACCGCCACGACGGCTTCCGTCTCAACGCCCCGCATACCATCCGTATCTCGCTGTGCGACCCGTCCATCGCTCAGGTGCATGACGCCGAAGGCGTGGTCGTGGTGGAAGGCACCCGGGCCAGCGGCGCCGATCCGTGGGACCTGACCATCGGCGGCGAGACCCTTACCGCTCGCCTGCAGCACCTGGAAGGCGACGCCGTGGCCGTCACCCTCAATGGCCACCGACGCCGCCTGCAGGCACGGCGCGACGGCAATGTCGTGGTGATGGTCGACCCGCGCGGCGAAACCCGCCTGTTCTGGCGCCGCATCGACGCCATCGACCACGGCCACCACGAAGCCGAATCGACCCTCACCGCGCCGATGCACGGCACCGTGGTCGCGCTGCTGGTGGAAGCCGGTCAGAAGGTGGAGAAAGGCATGCCGCTGATGGTCATGGAAGCCATGAAGATGGAACACACCATGACCGCCCCCGCCGACGGCCACGTGGAGAGCTTCCACTTCAACGCCGGCGATACGGTGGGCCAAGGCGACGTGCTGCTGGAATTCGCCCCGGTCGAGTAAGCTAAGAAAGATATCGGAAGCGCCAAGCTAAGCGGCGCCGGGAGCTGTCGTGAGCGAAGCTCATTTTTCAGGGATGAAAAATGGAGCGCCCAGGGATGGGTTCATAGCGATCTTCGCGAGAGACAGCACCCGGGGTAGCCGCGGACGAAGCCACTGATTGCGTGCCGTGAACAGGATAGGAGAAAATCGAATGGCATTTCCCAAGCGCGTGCGCCTGGTCGAGGTCGGCCCTCGCGACGGGCTGCAGAACGAGCCCAATCCGATCGACACGGCCACCAAGCTGGAACTGATCGACCGCCTGGGCGCTGCCGGCATCGGCTACATCGAAGCGGCCAGCTTCGTCTCGCCCAAGTGGGTGCCGCAGATGGCCGACCATCGTGAAGTGATGACCGGCCTCAAGCGCCGCCAAGGCGTGACCTACGCCGCCCTCACCCCCAACCTCAAGGGGCTGGAAGCGGCGCTGGAGTGCGGCGTGGAAGAAGTGGCGGTATTCGGCGCGGCCAGTGAAGCCTTCTCGCAGAAGAACATCAACTGCTCCGTCGCCGAATCGCTGGAGCGCTTCGCCCCCGTGCTGGAGCGAGCCAGAGAGGCCAACGTGCGCGTACGCGGCTACGTCTCCTGCGTGCTCGGCTGCCCCTACGAAGGCGAGATCGCCCCGGCCAAGGTAGCCGAGGTGAGCAAGGCGCTGTTCGATATGGGCTGCTACGAAGTCTCGCTCGGCGACACCATCGGCGTCGGCACCCCGCTCGCCGCCAAGCGCATGATCGAAGCCGTGAGCCGCGACATCCCCATGGAAAAGCTAGCCGCCCACTTCCACGACACTTACGGCCAAGCGCTGGCCAACCTCTACGCCGTGCTGGAAGAAGGCATCAGCGTAGTGGACAGCTCCGTTGCCGGCCTCGGTGGCTGCCCCTACGCCAAGGGCGCTTCCGGCAACGTTGCCAGTGAAGACGTCGTCTACCTGCTCAACGGCCTAGGTATCGAAACCGGCATCGACCTCAACAAGCTTGCCGAAACCGGCACCTGGATCACCCAAACCATCGGCCGGCCGAACCGCTCGAAGGTAGGCGTGGCGCTGGCAGCGAAGTAGGCAGCCAGCGGAAACGAAAAGCCCCTGAGCCAAGTGGTTGGCTCAGGGGCTTTGTCAGGTGAATACTGCACTGTACAGTTAGACGTCAATCATGGGTGGTACATCCCAAAGCTGCACTTCGATATAGAGCTCAAATTCAGTTTCCCAATATCGCTCATAAGGGACCAACTGATCATTTTCAGGGGCTCCGAATCGAGCAATGAGCTCGTCGATCTCGCTGAGAAGAAACACTTGGTTATAGTACGGCTTGTCGTTTCGGGTTAGCGCAACAAAGCTATCCGGGAAGGTTAAAGACGTCACTTCTGGGTCAAGCTGTGAGAGAGGAATTCTCAGCTCACTGTGGTCAGCGTTCAGATCGCGAAACCACGGCGACTCACCCAGCACCAGATAAAAGGGATGGCGTCGACGCGGCTTTCCCCCTCGCGCAATGAACAACTCACGCAGCCGAGCTTCAACCTCGCGCCGTACTGCAATGTAGTTCCTGCCATAGCGACGACGATAGCCGGGATCGCGTTCATGACGAGTCAGAAGATTCAGGAAAACAGGATCTTCGGAGCCGGCCGATAGCTCTGAGAGGCTTCGAAACGGGCCAGTTTCGCGTAAATAGTAGTGGGTAGCAAACTGTGAAATTTTCATCACCTCACCACATGCATGCCTAAACCGCACCACTGGCCTTGGAAGCGAATCGGCTGGTCAGTGCAGCCCTGTTCATTGGAGACCACGGCCCAGTCGTCGGGCTGGGTTTGCCACTGCGTGTGACGAGCTGCATGAGGCCCTAGCCAAGCTACATGCGCCTACAATAATTAAATTTGGCAACGCTCCCAGCATCCATTATCAGAACTTTCTTTCATTTAGCATTAACAATAACTACAGCCGCCTCAACACCACTCTCTGCAAGTTCAAGCAAGACTTCCTGAGCCTCTTTTAAACCTTGCTGAGCAGCCATAGCGTACCACTTGACTGCCTCCTCGTAATTCTGGCTCACTCCCCAGCCATTCTCATACATTGCCCCCAAGTTGTACTGGGCATGATCATCACCTTGCTCAGCAGCTTTGTAAAACCATTCTGCAGCAATGACATCATCTTGTGGCACCCCCTCTCCATTCATATGCAGCACACCCAGCTGATATTGGGAAGTTACTTCCCCCTGTTCTGCGGCCAACCTAAACCATCGAGCGGATTCTTCATAGTCAGCCGAAACTCCTGCTCCGTAATAGTACATATTACCAAGATATTCTTGCGACTTAGCTAGCCCTTGCCCTGCTGACAAACGAAACCATTTCGCCGCCTCTGAATAATTAACACTACTCCCTCTACCGTAAAAAAACATCAGCCCTAAATTTTGCTGTGCCCCAGCCATTCCCTCTTCAGCAGAAAGCCGATACCATTTCATAGCCTCTTGGTAATCTTGCTCTACTCCTCTACCTACCTCGTACATCCATGCCAAATTATTCTGAGCAATTGGATTTCCAAGCTCAGCAGAGCGCCTATACCACTCTGCTGCCTGTAAAAAGTCTTGTGTTACTCCCTGGCCCCTTAAATACATTCCCCCCAGCAAGCTCTGAGCCTCGCTGTTCTCTTCCTCAGCGAGGGTGAGAAAAATATGGTGCGCAGTAGAAAATTCCTCTGCTTCATATGCGGCTTTTCCTTCTTCCAAAGTTTCAGAGTGTGCCAACGGAAGAATGTCACAGAATCCAATGAGAAAAAAAATCAACGAAACCAAATATTTGGTTTTCACGACGCACTCCTATCGGAAAAACATTCCATAAGCACCTTGTTCAAGAATTCTTCTGGCTTTAGCACCAGGGTCATTGGGTATATTCATCTGGCGAAGGTCTAGTATCTCTTGCGGAACTGGGCCCGGCCAAACAGAAAAATCATCGATAACCTCCCCACTCAACTCATCGATAAGATTCCCATTATTATTCATGCTTGAGCAGGCGCCTTGCATGAGCGCCTGCTTACTAAAAGAAGCAAAAACACCAGCACCAGGCTGCTTCCGTAAAGCTGCAAATACTGTCTTCCTCGCATCAACCGCCCCTGAGTAGTCAGCCATATCCAGCCAATCTTTCAAGTCACTCATGCAGGATTCAATAATCTGATTGTTATTTCTAGGGTCTAGCCCTCTCATACCCATTAGAGTTCTGGAGTCTGGCCTTACCCGTCTATCAACAATACCCTCCAACCCCAACGGATCCACCATCCCGGTCGGGTTGCTGACGTAACCATACAGGTTGGTGCCGCCGTTCAGACCAATCGGGTCCTGGCTGATGTATCGGCCCTGCTGCGGGTCGTAGTAGCGGTGGCGGTTGTAGTACAGCCCACTCTCTTCATCGTACCACTGGCCCTGGAAGCGGATGGGCTGGGCGGTGCGGCCCTGTTCGTTGGCGACCGCGGCCCAGTCGTCAGGCTGGGCTTGCCATAGGGTGTCGCCCCGGGGCGTGACGAGCTGCATGGGTGTGCCCAGGGCATCGGTGACGTAGGCACTGATCTGCTTGGCTGCGCCATCACCGGGCTGGTCGATTCGGAGCATGGGCACGAAGCTGCCGGGCTCATAGACCACAGTGGTTTGGTGACGCTCTTTCGCTTCGTGCACCAGCCGGTCGCCATCCCAGCCGTAGTGGGTGGTGGCGGTGGTGCCGTTGGCGTGATGGACGGTCTTGCTGATACGCCGCCCCAGGGCGTCGTAGCGGTAGCGGGCTTCTTCGGTCGCTCCCTGGGCGCTGGTGCGGGTCAACCGTACCAGGCGGTTGGCGCCATCGTAGCCAAGGCTGAGCCGCTCGCCATTGGAAGTCTCGCGCTCGATCAGGTTGCCGGCGCCGTCGTGACGATAGCGGGCACCGTCGAGTTGGGTCAGGCAGTTGTCGGGCTGAGCGCTGGCTTGGCCTTCGAGGCGGTTGCCGGCGGCATCCACCGGGTAGCGGTGGGCACGGTCGCCGTGCTGACTGGCGATCAGGCGGCCTGCCGCGTCGTAGCTATAGGCGATGACCGGGTTGGCACTGCCCTGGCTGCGGAAGCTGAGCCGGCCGAGGGCGTCGTAGCGGTAGTGCTGCTCGCCTTTGGCGCTGCCGGGGCCGCGCAGGTTCAGATGGTCGAGTTGACCAAGTGCCGTGTAGCCACGCTCGAGAATCAGCGGTTGGGGCTGATCGGCGCTGCTCAGGCGGCGCTGGGTTTCACGGTGCAGGGCATCGGGCTCAAGGGCGAGCTCGAGGCCCAGCCCGGGAGAGCTGAGGCCGTGCAGGTGGCCGCTGCCGTAGGTGTGCCAGGCGAGTTCGGGCAGATCGCCGTAGCGGCTGGCCTGAGGCGCACCGGTGGCGGTCAGGCGTTGCTGGTGCTGCCATTGCCAGGCGGCTACGTCGCCATCGGTATGATGGCGCTGCCGCTCCCCGATGGGACGACCGGAGGCGTCGTAAGCGAAGGAGACCTCGCTCTCAGGATTGACGACACCAGCAAGCTGGCCGTCGGCGCGCCACTGATAGCGCTCGGTGCTGGCAGGGGCCGAATCTGTTGCGGGCAGGTGGCGAGCGATCAGGCGTCCGTTGGCATCGAACTCGTAATGAACGGCGAGCGGCTGCCCATCGAGGCCGAGCCGGTGGGCTTCGGTACGAGTACTCAGTTGGCCTGCAGCGTCGTAGCCGTAGCGCTGCTCGCGGCCGTCCGGACCGGTCTCGCTGACGAGGCGATCCATCTCGTCGTACTCGAAGCGGTAGCCGGCGCCGTTGGCCAGGGTCAGTTCACTGAGTCGGCCAGCTTCGTCGTAGGCGTAATGCTCGCGGCCGCCGTCGGCGTCGATTCGCAGTACGGGGCGACCGTGGGCGTCGTAGTGGAACTGCTGCCGGTAGCCTTGCGGCCCCTCTTGCTCGACGAGCCTGCCCTGCAGGTCGTGGTGATGCTGCCAGCGGCTGCCGTCAGGCAGTTGGGTGGCGATGCGCCGGCCCATCTCGTCGTGGGTGGTGCGGGAGGTTTCACCCAGAGCGTTGGTCACAGCCAGCAGGTAGCCACGGCTATCGTAGTCGTAGCGGGTGGTCTGGGCGGAGCAGTCGGTCTCGGCGATGAGCTGACCAAGGGCGTTCCATTCGAGTCGGCGGGTGCTACCGCCGGCATCGGTGACGGCGGTGGGACGATCGGGCAGCGCTTCGCTCTCGAAGGCGAAGGTGGTGGTGCCCTCGGGGCCAGTGACACGAATGAGGTTGCCGCGGACATCGCGCTCGAACTGCCAACGATGGTTTTCCGGGCCGGCCACGGCGATGGGCTGCCCTTGCGCGTCGCGGGTAATGGCCCAGCGGCTGCCGTCGGGGCCTATCTGAGCGATGACCTGCCCGCTTTCATCGCGTTCGAGCGCGGTCTCTCTGCCGAGCGGATCAATGGTGGCAATACGCTGCCCGGCGTGATCGTAGCGGTATTGAATAACCGAGCCATCGGCACGGGTGTGAGCCGTCCAGCGCTGGCCGGGGCCAGATCCGCTGAAGTGGTAGCGCTCCTCGCGGCCGAGGCTGTCGGTCACCAGGGTGTGATCCGGATGGTAGGCGTAGGTGCGCGTCAGCCCACCGCTCTCCTCCTGGGCGATGACCCGGCCTTCCGGGACATGGCGATCCCAGGTGTAGTGAGCTTCGATACCGCCGGGCACGCGGTGAGCCGTGAGCATGTGGTCCTGCCACTCGAATTCGCGCACGACCTCGCCATGACGCAGCTGCACGCTGACCAGATCGCCTTCGGGGCTGTAGGTATAGCGCACCAGCCAGTCATCCTGAGTGCTGCCATCGGCCTCACGTACCAGGCGTACGCCACTGAGGCGCTGGCCGCTGTCCTGCTCGCTCGACGGCAGCAGCGCTTCGTAGTCGAAGTGGAAGTGGCGCCCGGCGCTGTCCTCGACCTGGACAAGCAGCTCGGCTTCCCAACGATAGGTGGTGGCGTAGCCGTTGCGGTCCAGTTCCTGGGCAAGGCGCCAGGTTGGAGATGCTTCCTGCGTCGGTGCGAAGACGTAGTAGAGGTCACCATCGCTCAGCACGATGGTCTGCGGGTCGTGGCGCAGGGCTTCGGGCAGAGCCGCCCAGCGGGCGCTTTCGCCATCCTTACCCGCTTCCAGCGCAGTCGGCTCGCCGCCACGCCGCAGCCAAAGCTGCTCGGTGGGGGAGTAGCGCGACTGACCCGGCGCCAGAGCGCTGAAGGTAATGTCGCGGCCCTGGGCATCGTGGATCACGCAGGCATCGTCGCGCAGAGTGAGCGAGAGGCCATCACCAGGCACCGACCACCCCTGCCCCAGCACGCCGATACGAGCGTTGGCGGAGAGGTAGCCGCGTGAGAACACGAAGGGCCGCGGTGCCGGCAAGGCGAAGTCGGTTTCCGCGGGCAGCAGCTTGGCGCCCAACAGCGGATTGACCGGGCTGCCCACGGCAGGCGCACAGGCACTGCAGCGGTTGGCCAAGCCTTCGAGCATGGCGGGATTGCCGAGATCCAGCAGATTACCTAGCTGAGAAAACAGCCCGGCCCCGACCGATTTGAGCGTCACGTCTTCGCTGGCTTCCGGAGTGGCAACACCCGGCAACAGCGCCGCCGCCGCTCCCTGCCCGCTCCCCGAGCCGGGGCTGCCACCGGAGTTGATCTTGACCTGGGCACCGACGATGGTGATGCCGCTGGGGTCGAGCTTGAGGAAGCTGCCGCCGGCCTTGAGGGTGATCTCGGCGCCGGCGTCGATCACGGTCTTGCTGCCGGCCTTGTGGTGGATCTCCTGGCCGGCTTCGACGAGCTGGGCGCGGGCGGTCTTTTCGTGGCGCGTGGTACCGACGATGAGGTGGTCGTCGCCGTCGACCTTGAGGTGGCGCTGGCCACGCACAGTGAGGTGGTCGTCGGCGTGGATCTCGCTGATGCGGTTGCGGTGCACGGTGAGGTGGCTGTCGTTGCCGATCTCTTCGGTGCGGTCGTTGTGGGTCAGCAGCTCCAGGTCTTTCTGGGCGTGGAGCCAGATCTGCTCCTGGCCGGCTTCGTCCTCCAGGCGCAGTTCGTTGAAGCCTTCGCCTTGGTGACTCTGGGTGCGGATGACGGTGCGGGTCTTGTGCGCCGGCAGTTCGTAGGGCGGTGTGCTGACGGCGTTGTAGATCCGCCCGGTGATCAGCGGTTGATCGGGGTCGCCCTCCAGGTAGCTGACGAGGATCTCATGGCCAATCCTCGGAATCGCCATGCTGCCGTAGCCGCCACCGGCCCAGTCCTGGCTGACACGAATCCAAGCACTCGCCGTTTCATTCGGCTCGGCATAACGATCCCAGGGGAACTGCACCTTGACCCGGCCGTGCTCGTCGCAATAGATCTCTTCACCTTCGGGGCCGACGACGAAGGCGATCTGGGGGCCATCGACCCGGGGCCGGGGGTTGGGCTCGGGGCGCCAGGCCTGGTCGGCGGGCATGAGCACCAGTTCGTTGTGGTAGCGGGTCATGCCGCTGCCATCGCCTTCTGCCTGATCCTGAACGAAGCCGTCCTCTTCCAGAGCCTGGGGCTGTTTGCCGTGGTGAATGACGCCGAGCACCTGCCAGTCGCGGTTGAGGTTGTCGAGGTCATGGTCGGTGAGCGTGAAGCGGGTACCCGGGGCGAGTTCGGGCAGATCGCTCTCGGCGTCGGCGGTGTTGGCGCCGCGGCGCAGCGCTTCGAGACGAATGCGAGTGAAGGCCTGGCCGGAGGCGTCGGCCTTGTAGCGCCCGGGGTAGTCGTAGTGTTCGTAGTCGCTGCGCTGGCCGTGAGCTTCTAGATCGCGTGCGGCGTGATCATGCAGTTGTCCGTAAGCAGGCTTCTTGAACGAGTAGTCCTTGAGCGTGGCCGAGGCCGGCGCGACCCGGGCATGCTGCTGCAGCTT
>NZ_BAEU01000116.1:0-2992 GCF_000246875.1 Halomonas sp. KM-1 | reverse complement strand
ACGCTCGCCGTTGAGCCGCTCACGCTCGCCGCGGGCGATCTCGAAAGCTCCGAGCGCCTCATCGCGACGCCGGGTCAGCTCGTCGAGGGACTCGGCCAGCTCGGCCTCGCGCTCCTGTTTCTCCTCGAGCCGCTCGGCCGGTGCCAGATCGGGACACTCGCGGCGGTAGGCATCGTGCCAGGCGGCGACCTGCTTGAGCTCGCCGACACGGCCCAGGTGCGCGTTGAGGGCACGGCGAGCGTTCGAGGCCTGGGCCTTGGCCGCTTCGGCGCTGGCTTCGGGGGTTTCCAGCTCGGCCTCGCTGAACAGCCCCTCGGCCAGCGCCTGGGTGTAGAAGCTCTGGTTGTCGACGAAGTCGCGCTGTTGGGACTCCAGCCGCTCGCGCTCGTGCTCCAGGTCGTCGCGACGCTCGTCGAGTTCGGCCAGCTCGCGGGTCAGCTCCTCGAGATAGACCCCGTCGCCGATCACTTCCTCGCGGAAGCGGTTGCCATCGGCGGCCTCGAAGGCATCGGCGCCCTCGTCCAGCGCACTCAGGGCACGGTCGCGGGCCGTGTCGTCGGCCAGGGCGTGGCTTTCGGCCAGCCACTCGCGGGCAGCCTTGAAGCTGACGTGGCCGACGTCGCGGTTGAGCGGCCACTCGGCCTGGGGCAGATGAATCAGCCGCCGGTGCACGTCGACCCGGGCGCCGCGCTCGGAGAGCGCCTGACGCACGGCCCGCTCGGAAAGACCAGAGAGCGTTGCCAGCAGCGAGGTGGAGACCCGCGGCCGCGAGGTATCGCCGGCGATCCAGGCGAAGCCATCCAGCGGAGCGGCCCCGCGCTCGTCGGCGGCGTCCTCAGTGCCCTCTTCAGAAGCGGCACGCGGCAGGCCGGGCAGGCCCAGCAGCGCCTGGCCGCCCAGCAAGGCTTCGCTGGCCGCCAAGTCCTGGTCGAGCTCCATCAGGCGGGCGCGGGCGTCTCGCAGCGACTCGCCCTGCTCGCGCAGCTCGGCCAGGCGCACCACCTTGTCGCTGGCGCGGCGCTGGTCGCTCTCGGCTTCCTCCAGGCGATGGCGCAGCTCGGTGATGTTGGTGCCGGAGTTGAGGATCACCTCCTCGATCAGCTCCTCGCTCTCGTCGGTCTCGCCGCGGGTGGCGCCGGAGAGGATCTCGGGAGCCAGCACCTCGAAGAAGAACGCCTGGTCGGCCTTCTCGCCGGCGCGGGGCTTGATGGCGTTGAAGATCTGGCTCTTGTCGGCGCCGCCCTCCTTCTGGAAGGCGGCGAGCTGGGCCAGCTCGCGACGGGAGACGTGAGCCCCCACCGCCTCCAGCCACTCCTCGCGGTTGTGGGTCAGGCGCACGTTGCGCTCGGCCATGGCCGCCTTGACGTCGCGGTTGGCGTAGAGCGCCAGCTTGCCGTCGAGGGTCTGGTGGTGCACCGGCACGTCTTCGAGGCGCCCGGCATAGTGGTAGAAGGAGAGCCCGCTGCCGTCGCTGTAGCCGTAGAAGCCGAACACGAAGGTCTCGCCGGCCACCTCCTCGCCGACGGCGGCCAGCATGTCGTCCTGGCGCTCGAGCCCGCTGCGCGAGCGGAACTCGACGCGCAGGTGGCTCCAGCTACGTGCCGTGCCGCCCACCGACGAGGGCGAGCACTTGCGCCGGGTGCGCGAGAGCAGCGTGCGGTCCCGCGACAGCAGGCCGATCAGAGCCTCGGAGAGCGTGGTCTTGCCGAAGCCGTTCTCCATGCTAATGGCGCTCGACTGGCCGCGCAGATCGAGCAGCACGTGACGCATCTTGGCGTCCCAGGGCGAGGCCACGTCGCCGTGCTTGTTGAGCAGGTTGGCGACCTCGATGCGGTTGATCACGCTCATGCCTGGGTCTCCTCGTGCTCGTCGATGACGGCCTCGTGTTCTTCGTCCCGATAGCGGCCCTGGGCACGCCCCTGTGCCAGCGCATGCAGATGGCCGAGCTGATGAATGCCGATCTGCTCGCTCTCCAGCGCCCCAAGCAGGGTCTGCTGCCACACCTCGCCGACGCTCTCCTCGGTGCCGGCACTCGCTTCGGCATCGCGCAGGCTTTCGAGCAGCCCGGCGCGCACCTGCAGATCGATGAAGGCACGCACCCGGCGGCTGATGTCCTCGCCGCGCTCCTCCAGCAGCACGCGGCTGGTCTCGGGGGCCTCTTCGCCCAGGCTGCGCAGCGTCTCCAACTGGTCGCGCATCAGCTCGACCAGCTCGGCCCCGGCGAAGGTCGCCTCCTGATAGCGGCTGACGTCGGAGAGCGCGCGGTTGTAGCGGGTGTAGAGCAGCGTATGCATCAGCAGCCACAGCTGCAGGTACCACTGGGCCAGCTCGGCGCGGCTCTCCTGGCGCAGCTTGAGCGCCTCGAACACCGGCTCGCGGGTGTAGAGCGGCGGCTGTTCCAGCTCCGGGTCGGGCAGCAGCGCGTAGTAGCGCGAGCCGGGTGCGATGCCGGGGTAGTCGCCGGATTCAAAGGCTTTGAGCCGCAGGCCCTGGCCGGCGAGGAAGTCCCGCAGCGCCTCGCGCTCGGCCTCGCTGGCGTCGTCGATCAGCGCGCAGACGTCGCGCTCGGAGAGCTGGCCCTCGCGGGCGGCACGGCGCTTGCGGCCGCCGCCCGGGGTGCGTTCGGCGCTGCGGTAGCGCAGCAGGTAGGCGACCACTTCGCCCATCTCGGTCATGTTCATACGTGCTGTTCCTGAAAGAAGCCGAGAGAGGGCGTCACGGCCCCCTCAATGCGGCGGCCGTCGTCGAGTTCGAGCTCGAACGGCGTCGCGTCGATACCCACCGTCAGCCCCGGAGCCAGCAATTCGGTATCAACGAAGGTGTTGAGCAGTTGGGCCAGGCAGTCGCCCTCTTCGAAGCGGTGCCAGCCCTCGGTCAGCGCTTCGGGCAGCGACAGCGGCGCACGGCGGAGACGCTGGCGAAGTGCCGGCCCCCGCGCTTCGAGGAAGCGTGCCAGCAGCGGGTCCTCCGGCGCCGCGTCACGCGCTCGCGA
>NZ_BAEU01000117.1:0-60694 GCF_000246875.1 Halomonas sp. KM-1 | reverse complement strand
TGTTTCCCTAGCGGGTGCCGAAGATCTTGTCACCCGCATCGCCGAGGCCCGGCACGATATAGCCGTTCTCGTCGAGGTGATCGTCCACCGCCGCGGTATAGATCTCGATGTCGGGATAGGCGTCCTGCACCCGCTTGATGCCTTCTGGAGCCGCCACCAGCACGATGACCTTCATTTGCTGGCAGCCGCGGTCACGCAGCATGTCCAGGGTGGCCACCATGGTGCCGCCGGTCGCCAGCATGGGGTCGATGACGATGGCCATGCGCTCGTCGAGGTCATTGGCAAACTTGGCGAAGTACGGTACCGGCTCCAGCGTCTCTTCATCGCGATAGAGCCCCACCACGCTGATCCGGGCGCTGGGGATCAGGTCGGTCACGCCATCCAGCATGCCCAGCCCGGCGCGCAGAATCGGCACGATGGTGACCTTCTTGCCCTTCAGCAGCTTCACCGGAATCGGCTTGCCGCTCCAGCCGTCGATGTCCTGCTCTTCCAGCTCGAGATCCTGGGTCGCCTCATAGGTCAGCAGCTTGGCCAGCTCGCCGGCCAGCTCGCGAAAGCTCTTGGTGCTGATGCCGGCTTCGCGCATCAGACCCAGCTTGTGCTGGACCAGCGGATGTTGAATGGCATGGACGCTCATGACGGACCTCTTGGCGTGGGTGGAAGTGGCGACCTGCGTCGCATGGACGAGTCGCGCGCATTTTACTCTCATCCTGCCGAGAGTTTAAGGCAGAGCCGGTCAGCCGGCTTCAGGGCTCTGCAGGTAGCTGCCAATCGATCGGTTCACGGCCGTTCGCTTGCAGGAAGGCATTGGCGCGGGAAAAGTGCCGATTACCGAAGAATCCCCGGTGCGCCGAGAGCGGAGACGGGTGCGGCGACTCCAGCACCAGATGCCGCGAGGTGTCGACCAGCACCTTCTTCTGGCGGGCGTGACTGCCCCACAGCAGGAACACCGAGGGTTCGGCGTGGGCATTGACCGTCTCGATGGCGCGATCGGTGAAGTGCTCCCAGCCCCTGCCCCGATGTGAGCCGGCATTGCCCTGCTCCACCGTCAGCGAGGTATTGAGCAGCAGCACACCCTGTCGCGCCCAGTGCTCGAGGTTACCGTGATCTACCGGCTGGAAGCCGACATCGGCGACCAGCTCCTTGTAGATGTTGACCAGCGAGGGCGGCGCCGGGACCCCTGGGCGAACCGAGAAGCACAAGCCATGCGCCTGATTGGGTCCGTGGTAGGGGTCCTGCCCCAGGATCACCACCTTGACCCGCTCCAGCGGCGTCAGCTCGAAGGCGCGGAACCAGTTCGAGGAGTGCGGGTAGATCACCTTCCTGGCGGCCTTCTCCGCCGCCAGGAAGTCACGCAGCGTGTGCATGTAGGGAGCCTGGAACTCGTCTCCCAGCCAGCGCTCCCAACTCTCGGGTAATGGACAGCTCATGTTCTCGACTCTATGTCGCCTAACGCTTGACTTGGTCGACCAGCGGCTCGACGTAGGCCACCCCCATGTCCCACGGGAACTGAATCCAGCAGTCCTGGGCCACTTCGGTCAGATACTGATCCACCAGCGGGCGCCCTTCGGGCTTGGCGTAAACGGTGACGAAGTGCGCCTTGGGCAGCATTTCGCGTACCTTGCGCGCCGTCTTGCCGGTATCGACCAGGTCGTCGACCAGCAGCCAGCCGTCGCCGTCGTGGTCGACGCCCTTCATCACGTCCAGGCCACCCTGATCCATGTGCTCGTAGCTGCTGATGCAGACGGTATCGATCAGCCGCACGTTGAGCTCGCGGGCAATCAGCGCCGCCGGAATCAGCCCGCCGCGGGTGATCGCCACGATGCCCTTGAAATCGCGCTCGACCAGACGATGGCACAGTTCGCGCACGTCACGATGCAGTTGATCCCAGGAAACGGTGAAGTGCTGGTGATAGCGGGCATGGCTCATGACGTCACTCATCCTCATTGAAGGAACAGACCGCAAAGACGCCGAAGCCTGCCTCACGGATCCTTGCCGACCCGCCGATCTCGGGCAGGTCGATGATGGTGGCGGTTTCCACCACCTGGCCGCCCGAACGGGTGATGAGCTTGGCGGCAGCAAGCATGGTGCCGCCGGTGGCGATCAGATCGTCCATGATCAGGATCCGATCCCCCTGACGGAAAGCATCGGAGTGCAGCTCCACCTCGGCCTGACCGTACTCCAGCGTATAGGTCTCGCTGATGGTGCGGAACGGCAGTTTACCCTTCTTGCGTACCGGCACGAAGCTGCAGCCGAGCTCGTAAGCGACGGGCGCCCCGATGATGAAGCCGCGCGCGTCGATGGCCGCGATGGCATCGAGCTCCATGTCCTGATAGCGATGCACGAAGCTGTCGATCAGCTTGCGAAAGGCAGAGCTGTTCTGCAGCAGCGGAGTGATATCGCGGAAGTTGACCCCCTGCTGCGGCCAGTCGGGGACGGTTCGGATCACGGACTTGATGTAGTCGCCGTAAATGCTCATCGCGGGTCTCGGTGAGGAAATGTCAGTCTAGGGTCAGTCTAGGAACAGGAACTTCAATACGAACAGGATCGCCAGCACGACCACCGCCGGATTGAGGTCGCGGAAGCGTCCGGAAAGGGTCTTGATAGCAGCGTAGCTGATGAAGCCAAGCGCGATGCCTTCGGCAATGGAGAAGGTCAGCGGCATGGCCAGTGCGGCGATCAACACCGGCGCGGCGTCGGTCGGGTCGTCCCAATTGGCATGGGCAAGACTGCCAGCCATCAGCACCGCCACATAGAGCAGCGCGCCGGCGGTGGCGTAGGCTGGAATGGAACCCGCCAGCGGCGCGAAGAACAGGCTGATCAGGAACAGACCGGCCACGACGACCGCGGTCAGGCCGGTGCGCCCACCTGCGGCGATACCGGCGGTGGACTCGATATAGCTGGTCGTGGTCGAGGTACCCAGCACCGCACCGGCCATGGAGGCGCTACTGTCGGAGATCATGGCACGGTTCAGGCGCGGCAGCTTGCCGTCCTTGTCGAGCAGACCACCCTTGTGCGCCACCCCCACCAGGGTGCCGGAGGTGTCGAACAGATCGACGAACAGGAAAGCGAAGATGACGCTGAGCATGGCCACGTCGAGTGCACCCATGAGGTCCATGGCCATGAAGGTCGGTGCAATGGAGGGCGGCATCGACATCAGGCCACCGTACTGGTTGTGGCCCAGAATCATGGCCAGCACCGTCACTCCGAGAATGCCGATCATCACGGCCCCGGTGATTTTCAGATAGGCCATGGCGGTGATGGCGAAGAAACCCAGCAGCGCGTAGATGGCAGCCGGCTGGGAAAGATCGCCGAGCGCCACATAGGTGGCCGGATTGGACACCACGATGCCGGCATTTTTAAGCGCGATCATGGCCAGGAACAGGCCGATACCGGCGGCAATGCCGAGGCGCAGGGAGAGCGGAATGGAGTGGATGATCCACTCGCGCACCTTGAAGATGCTGAGCAGCAGGAAACAGAAGCCGGAGAGGAACACGGCCCCCAGCGCCGCTTCCCAGCTGTAGCCCATGCCCAGCACGACACCATAGGTGAAGAAGGCGTTGAGCCCCATGCCCGGCGCCTGAGCGATGGGATAGTTGGCCCACAGCCCCATGACCAGACAGCCGACGGCGGCCGCCAAACAGGTGGCGACGAACACCGCGCCATAGTCCATGCCGGTTTCGGAAAGAATGCTGGGGTTGACGAAGATGATGTAGGCCATGGTCAGGAAGGTGGTGATCCCGGCAATGACCTCTGTCTTCACGCTGGTGTTGTGTTCCGTCAGCTTGAAGTGTCTTTCGAGGATGTTCTTCATTTTTGGCATTCCTGCGCACGAGTGCTGGTTAGCGACCAGGGGGCGAGAAAAGCCGCACATGGTACCCAAAGCCCCCTTTAGATGCGAGGCCGAGATTGCTTACCTTGTGCGGCACGATTCGCTCTGTATAAGCAAACTCTGCGCCATTCGCCAGCACGGCTACCAACGCAATCTTGACGAAACGGTCATTTGAATGGTGTTCTCACACGCCGCGTGCGGCCAATACCCTTTCCACGGTTTCCACGATGGCCTGGGTCTGGGGGTCGATCTCGATGTTGACCCTATCGCCAGGCACGCGGTCCACCAGAATGGTGCGCTCCAGGGTCTCGGGTATCAGGTCGACGCAGAAGCGCGGCCCATGAGCAGCCGTGGCGGGCCTCGTGGCGCCGATCGTCAGGCTGATGCCATCGACGCCGATGTAGCCCTTGTCGAACAGGAAGCGGCCCAGCGCATGGGGCACCTCGAACCACAGCCGCCGGTTGTTCGGCGCCTGATCCAGCTCGACCAGCTCGGCCATGGCCATGACATGACCGGACATGGCGTGGCCGCCGATCTCGTCGCCGAAGCGTGCCGCCCGCTCGATATTGACGCGGTCGCCCTCGCCCAGTGCACCAAGGTTGGTCACCCGCAGCGTCTCGCGCATCAGGTCGAAGCTGACCCGGTCGCCGTCGATGGCCGTCACCGTAAGGCAGACGCCGTTGTGGGCCACCGAAGCGCCGAGCTCCAGCCCCTCGCGCAGAGATTGCGGCAAGCTCACGACATGAGTGCGGAATGCCTCGGCTTCCTTGATGGCGACGATCTCGGCCGTGCCTTGAACGATGCCTGTGAACATGACGTCTCCTGCGCGCCTCCCGGTCGAGGGAGAGAAGTGGATGGGGCTCGCAGTGTAAGAATTCACGCCACAGACGTCCATCCGTCAACAGACACTTCCCCAAAGGCGTGTCATCCAGCAGAGCATTCCAATAGGAATCCACGTCTGAAGAGCACTTTTTAGTGTTTTTCACCACATGTTCGCCTGACGAACCGAAGCATCTTTCGCTCCCGTTGACATGTTACGTCTTTGGTCTTACTATGCCGCCTCACATTTCAGGCGCCGATTTGTACCCGGCTTGCGGGCGCCCACGATGCAGACGGCTTTCGTCTGCCGCGTGAAGTGCAGCTAAAAGGGTGTGTCCAGCGTTGATGGCCACCCGCCAGGGTGGCCTTTTTTTTCGTTACGGCTATCCATTCTGGCTCTCGCTGCGCCCGCCCCACCGGGACGGCCTCTCAGGAAGCCAGATGATCACGCTAAGCAACGTTTCCAAGACCTATCATCTCACCGGCCCCAGAGGCCGGCTGCCGTTCGCTGCCCGCCGACGCGACACCTCGGCCCGCACCATCGAGGCGCTGAAGAACGTCGACCTTCACGTTCCGGCGGGCAGCATCCATGGTGTCATCGGCCTCTCCGGCGCCGGCAAGTCGACCCTGATTCGCTGCGTCAACCTGCTCGAGCGCCCTTCCAGCGGCAGCGTCGTCGTCGACGGCCAGGAGATGACCACCCTCTCCAACAGCCAGCTCAACCAGGCGCGCCATCGCATCGGCATGATCTTTCAGCACTTCAACCTGCTGACGACGCGCAACGTCTTTGCCAACGTCGCCCTGCCTCTGGAGCTGATGGGCATGAAGCGCGCGGCCATCCGCGAGCGCGTGCTGCCGCTGCTCGAGCTCACCGGCCTGACCGACAAGGCACGCCAGTATCCGGCCCAGCTCTCCGGCGGCCAGAAGCAGCGCGTGGCCATCGCCCGGGCGCTGGCCAGCGAGCCCCGCGTACTGCTGTGCGACGAGGCGACCTCGGCACTGGACCCGCAGACCACGGGCTCGATCCTGACCCTGCTGCGCGACATCAACCAGAAGCTGGGTCTGACCATCCTGCTGATTACCCACGAGATGGAAGTGGTCAAGTCGATCTGCCATCGGGTCAGCCTGATCTCCGACGGCGAGCTGGTGGAAGAGGCCGAGGTCGGCGACTTCTTCACCGCCCCGCGCACCCGTCTGGGCCGCGAGTTCCTCAACGACTTCCTCCAACTGGAGCCGCCCAAGGCGCTGATCGAACGCCTCGAAGACGCCCCCGGCGAGCATACCCACCCGGTGGTGCGCCTGGCGTTCTCCGGCGATACGGTTTCCACGCCGCTGATCTCGCGCCTGGCGCGCGAATGCGGGGTCGACGTCAGCATCCTTCAGGCCAAGGTAGAGTCGATTCAGGAGCGCACGCTGGGGCTGATGATCGCCGAGCTGCTCGGCCCTCCCGAGCAGACCCGCCGCGCCATCGACTATCTCGAAGACCACGACCTGCATGTGGAGGTGCTCGGCCATGTCCAGCGCGATGATTGATCTGATCCTGCAGGCGACCCTGGATACGCTCTACATGGTCGCAGTGTCGGGCACCATCTCAGCGCTGCTCGGCGTGCCGCTGGGCGTGCTGCTGTACGTCACCCGCCCGCGCCAGATCCTGGCCCGCCCGGTGCTCAACCAGGTGCTGGGCATGGTGACCAACATCGGTCGCTCGATCCCCTTCATCATCCTGATGGTGGCGATCATCCCCTTTACCCGAATGATCGTGGGCACCTCTATCGGCACCAATGCCGCCATCGTGCCGCTGACCATCGCCGCCATTCCCTTCGTCGCCCGACTGGTGGAAGGTGCACTGAACGAGATCCCACCCGGTCTGGTGGAAGCCGCCCAGTCGATGGGCGCCACGCCGCATCAGGTGATCACCAAGGTGCTGCTGCCGGAGGCTCGCGGCGGCATCATCACCGGGCTGACGATCACCGTCGTCACCCTGGTGAGCTACTCGGCCATGGCCGGCGCCGTGGGTGGCGGCGGCCTGGGCGACCTGGGCATTCGTTATGGCTACAACCGCTTCAACCCCACTGTCATGCTGATCACCGTGGCCATTCTGGTGGTCATGGTGCAGGGCTTCCAGAGCCTCGGGGATTATCTGGTACGCAAATCGGATCGCAAGTGACGCCACACCCAAGGAGAACGACCCCATGCAAGTGACCCTGACCCGCCTGTTCGGCGCCGCCACCCTGGCCAGCGCCATCCTGGTTGCCGGCTGCGGCAACGACGACGGCGCGACCGAAACGCGCTCGATCAAGGTAGGCACCATGTCCGGCCCCGAGTCGGAGGTGATGGAAGTGGCCGTCCAGATCGCCCGCGAGCGCTACGACCTCGAAGTCGAGATCATCGAGTTCACCGACTACGTCTCGCCCAACGCCGCACTGGCCGACGGCAGCCTGGATGCCAACGCCTTCCAGCACGAGCCCTACCTGCGCAGCATGATCGAAGACCGTGGCTACGACCTGGCCGTTGCCGGCTACACCTTCGTCTATCCGATCGGCGCCTACTCCGAGCGCCACGACAGCATCGAAGAGCTGCCAGAGCGCGCCATCATCGCCCTGCCCAATGACCCCACCAACGGCGGCCGCGCGATGATCCTGATGCACAACGCCGGCCTGATCGAACTGGACGACCCCGAGAACCTCGAGGCCACCCCGATCAACGTGGTCGAGAACCC
Organism: Halomonas sp. KM-1; assembly: GCF_000246875.1. NCBI lineage: Bacteria > Pseudomonadati > Pseudomonadota > Gammaproteobacteria > Oceanospirillales > Halomonadaceae > Halomonas > Halomonas sp. KM-1. The sequence continues at coordinate 53,324 of NZ_BAEU01000117.1, read as the reverse complement.
GCTCGGTCTGCGCTTCCGCGAGATCGAGGCCGCTCAGCTGCCGCGCGTGCTGACCGACGTTGACCTCGCTTTCATCAACAACACCTTCGCTCAGCCCGCCGGGCTGCGCCTGGACGATGCGCTGATTCAGGAAGGCGCCGAGTCTCCCTACGTCAACCTGATCGCGGTACGTGCCGGCGACGAGGAGCGTGAAGAGATCCAGCAGCTGGTCTCTGCCTACCAGAGCGAAGAGGTGGCCGCCAAGGCACAGGAACTGTTCGATGGTGGCGCCGTGCCCGGCTGGCAGTGATGCCGCGCTGCGCTTCTGACGAGTGACAACGGGCCGACGCCATGCGTCGGCCCGTTCGTTTGGCAGGTGCCGGACTCAGCCGATCTTGCGCTCGACCTTGCCGATCCGGTCCTCGAGACTCTGATCCTTATCGGTAGCCGTGGCGATACGAATCGCGCTGTCCACCCGTGGCGCACCGCGCTCGTGCAGCACGTCGTGACAGCGCTGGATCACCTTCATCACCTCTTCCCAGGAACCTTCGATATTGGTCCCGTGGGCATGCAGGCGATACTTGAGCCCAGCCTCCTCTATCACCTCTTCGCAGGCGGCGATATGAGACGACAGCGAAGCTCCCGCCCCGATCGGGGTCACGTTGACATCGGCAACCACATGCATACTCAATCCTCCTGATTGACCTACGGCTTTCCCTCACCCGAAAGCTAGTGTCGCTCAGCCCATTGTTCAAACCTCTAATCTGTGAGCCGATAGAACAGGAGCACCCATGGCACCAGACATGTCCTATTCGCTGCTGACCCGTCAGCTCGAGGCCCTGCTCGACAGCCGCGACTGGCTGACCAACAGCGCCCAGACCTGCGCTTTCATCATGCAGCAGGTGCCGGACCTCAACTGGGTCGGTTTCTACCTGCAGCGCCAGCCCGAGCTGCTCACCCTCGGCCCCTTCCAGGGCAAACCGGCCTGCAACCCCATCCCCTTCAGCAAGGGCGTGTGTGGCGCCGCCGCCAGGAGCCGCCAGACCCAGCGCATCGACGACGTGCACACCATCGCCGACCACATCGCCTGCGATGCGGCGTCGAACGCGGAACTGGTGGTGCCGATTCTGTGCGGCGAAACGCTGTGGGGCGTGCTGGATCTCGACAGCCCGCTGCGCGGGCGTTTCAGCGCCGCCGATCAGGCGGGCCTGGAAGCCCTGGTCGAGGTATTCGTCAGATGCAGCGAGCTGCCCGACTTCTCACTCGCCTGGTAAGCAAAAGCCGTCGGCCCGGGAAAAAAGCCGCAGGTGCCGGAAAGCGAAACGCCCCCTGACAGATGCCAGGGGGCGTTTCGGAATGCTGGTAGGACCAAGCGGATTTGAACCGCTGACCTCCACGATGTCAACGTGGCGCTCTAACCAACTGAGCTATGGTCCTGAAACTATGTGAAACCGTATCGAAAAAGCCGATAGAGAAAGCTGGTAGGACCAGGCGGATTTGAACCGCCGACCTCCACGATGTCAACGTGGCGCTCTAACCAACTGAGCTATGGTCCTGTGTTCGGCTTTCTCGCTTTTCCGCGTTAACCGCCATTCAAGCTGCGGCAACGGATGCATATCTTACCGATATCGCTGGATTTTGCAAGCCTCACACTAGCTTTTTACCCGCTCCACCGCTTCGAGCCAGCCTTGATAGAGTCGCTCCCGTTCGGTTTCCGGCATGCTGGGCATGAAGCTGCGCTCGCAGCGCCACAGCTCGGCGATCTCCTCCAGATCGCGGTACCAACCGAAGCGCAAACCGGCCATGTAGGCGGCCCCCAGCGCAGTCGTCTCGAGCACCGTCGGCCGGTCGACCTGGACCCCCAGCATGTCGGCGAGGAACTGTACCAGCCAGGAGTTGGCCACCATGCCGCCGTCGACGCGCAGGGTTCCCGGCGGCACGCCCATGTCGTCGCTCATGCAGGCTTGCAGGTCGCGGGTCTGATAGCAGACCGCCTGCAGGCCGGCAGCCACGATTTCGGCAATTCCGGTGTCGCGAGTCAGGCCGAAGATCGCCCCTCTCGCCTTGGGGTCCCAGTGGGGCGCTCCCAACCCGGTGAAGGCCGGCACCAGATAGACGCTGTGACCGGCACGGGTCTGCTGGGCCAACGCTTCCGTCTCAGCGGCATCCTTGAACAGTTTCAAGCCGTCGCGCAGCCACTGCACCGCAGCGCCAGCGACAAAGATGCTGCCCTCCATGGCATAGGTGGTCTTGCCGTCCAGGCGATAGGCCACAGTAGAGAGCAGGCGGTTGCGCGATCTGGCCGGCCTGTCGCCGGTGTTGACGATCATGAAGCAACCGGTGCCGTAGGTGCTCTTGCCCATGCCGGGCTCGAAGCATGCCTGCCCGACCAGCGCCGCCTGCTGGTCGCCCACCACCCCACCGATGGGAAGCTCCGCTCCCAGCCAGCGCGCATCGGTGGTGCCGAAATCTGCGCTGCTGTCGCGCACTTCGGGAAGTAAGCCATGGGGAATCCTGAACAGCTCGAGCAGCTCGTCGTCCCACTGCTGGGCATGGATATCGAACAGCATGGTGCGCGAGGCGTTGGTGGCATCCGTGGCGTGGACCCGCCCTCCGGTAAGACGCCACAGCAGAAAGGTGTCCACCGTGCCGAAGGCCAGCTCGCCCCGCTCGGCACGCTCACGCGCCCCTTCCACGTTATCCAGCAGCCAGGCCAGCTTGGTTGCCGAGAAGTAGGGATCGATCAGCAGTCCCGTGTGCGATTGCACCAGCTCGGCATGTCCTTTTTTCTGCAGCTCGCGGCAGAAATCGGCGGTGCGTCGGTCCTGCCACACGATGGCATTGTAGAGCGGCTTGCCGGTCGCACGATCCCACAGCAGAGTTGTTTCACGCTGGTTGGTGATACCGACGCCGGCGATCTCGTCCAGCGCAACGCCCGAACCCTCGACCGCCTCCCGGCAGGTCGCAAGCACCGTGTCCCAGATGTCTTCAGGGTCGTGCTCGACCCAGCCATCGTGGGGAAAGTGCTGCGGAAACTCGCGCTGCGCAACTCGGATCACATGGCCGCCACGGTCGAAGAGGATGGCGCGCGAACTGGTGGTGCCCTGATCGATGGCAAGCAGATAGTCGGCCATGAGTCATCCTGTCACTGTATGTTCGTTTATGATCACCAAGAGTACCCGAGTATGTTCGCAATGCTTTACGACTTTCGTATAAGCATCCCTCGAATACCTGCGCAAGCGTACCGAATCGCTTACACTCGCGTGATCGATAGGGAGCCGTCATGAACCAGCAACAGCGACAAGATGCCATCGTTGAACTGGTACGCCGCCAGGGCTACGCCAGTATCGAACAGCTGACCGAGCATTTTTCGGTCACGCCACAGACCATACGCCGCGATCTCAACGCTCTGGCGGAAGAGGGCATGATCCGACGCGTGCACGGCGGCGCCGGGCTCGAATCGAGCACCGTCAACACCGCCTACAGCACGCGCAAGAACCTCAACCTCGAGGCCAAGCGACGCATCGCCGCTCTGGTGGCAAGCCACATTCCCGATCACGCCTCGCTGTTCATCAATATCGGCACCAGCAACGAGGTGGTCGCCGAGGCGCTACTCGATCACCAGGGGCTCGAGGTGATCACCAACAACCTCAATGTGGCGGCAATTCTGCAGCACAAGGAAGATTTCAACGTCATCATCGCCGGCGGCCAGGTACGCTCACGCGACGGTGGCATCATCGGCGAGGCCACCATCGATTTCATCAATCAGTTCAAGGTGGACTTCGGCATCATCGGTATCAGCGGTATCGATGAGGATGGCTCCCTGCTCGAGTTCGATTATCAGGAAGCTCGCGTGGCCCAGGCCATCATCCGCAATTCCCGTCAGGTCTACCTGACCGCGGACCATTCGAAGTTCCACCGCAACCCCGTCGTGCGGCAGGGCAACATCGCCCAGTTGGATGCGCTGTTCACCGACCGCCAGCCCCCCGAGCGCATCGTTCACCTGATGCAGGTCAATGACGTCGCCCTGCATATCGCCTGAGTTGCTCTTTCGATCTCTCCCTTTCGACCTGCCTTACAACTTGCCCCGCGCCGACCGAAACGTCGGCGCATTTTCCTCCGTGTCTTGATGTTCGATTTCGATTGATCTATGTTCGCTTTCAAACATACACTGTTTGAAAGCCAGCTCATTGCTGACGCGAGATCGGAGCCTTTCAGTCCATGGCGCACACGTCGCACCACCTACTCGACCTCTTCATCATCGGCGGCGGCATCAACGGCACGGGCATTGCCAACGATGCTGCCGGGCGCGGCCTGTCGGTCAGCCTGTGCGAGCAGGGGGACCTGGCCGGCGCCACGTCCTCGGCCAGCAGCAAGTTGATCCATGGTGGATTGCGCTATCTCGAACATCATGAGTTCCGCCTCGTGGGGGAGGCGCTACGTGAGCGCGAAGTGCTGCTGCACAAGGCGCCGCACATCATCTGGCCGCTGCGTTTCATTCTCCCGCACCGCTCTCACCTGCGCCCCGCCTGGATGATTCGGGCCGGTCTGTTCCTCTACGACCATCTGGGCAAGCGCAAGATGCTGCCCGGTTCACGCAGCGTTCGTTTCGCTGCGGATTCGCCCCTGCAGGAAGGCATCAAGCGCGGATTCGAATATTCCGATTGTTGGGTCGATGATGCTCGCCTGGTGGTGCTCAACGCGCTACAGGCACGCGAAGGTGGCGCGGAGATTCTGGTGCGCACCCGCTGCATCGGGGCGAAGGAGGAGAACGGCATCTGGCGCATCGAGCTGGAGGACGTCCGCAGCGGCGAGCGCTTCGAGCGCCAGGCGCGCACCCTGGTCAATGCCGCCGGCCCATGGGTCGAGCGGGTGGTGCGCGAGCAGGCGGCACGTAACTCCCGCTACAGCATCCGCATGATTCAGGGCAGCCACCTGATCGTGCCGCGGCTGAACGGCGACGACCGTGCCTACATTCTGCAGAACAGCGACCGACGCATCGTGTTCGTCCTCCCTTACGAGGACGACTTCAGCCTGGTCGGCACCACGGACCGACGCTATGAGGGCGACCCGGCCCAGGCCGCCATCAGTGAAGAAGAGATCGATTACCTGCTTGGTGTGGTCAATGCTCACTTCCGCCGTCAGCTCCAGCGCAGCGACGTCATCTCGAGCTTCTCCGGCGTACGCCCCCTGTGCGACGACGAATCGGCCGAGCCTTCGGCCATGACCCGGGACTACACCCTGGCGTTCGACGATCAAGGTGCCCCGCTGCTCTCCGTATTCGGCGGCAAGATCACCACCTATCGCAAGCTGGCGGAAGCCGCCTTGAAGCAGCTCAAGCCTGTTCTGCCAGCCATGGGGCCGAGCTGGACCGCCGAAGCCGCCCTGCCCGGCGGCGAGATCGGCAATCAGGAGAATTTCATGGCGCGGCTGCGGCACGACTACCCCTGGCTCGGGGAAGCGCGGACACGGCGCTTCGCGCGTAGTTACGGCAGCCTGTGCCTGCGCTTCCTCGCAGGCACCCAATGCGAAGAGGACCTGGGCGAACATTTCGGCGCCGGCCTCACCGTCGCCGAAGCCGACTATCTGGTCGACCATGAATGGGCCACCACCGTCGAGGACATCCTGTGGCGGCGCACCAAGCTGGGCCTGCGGCTGACGCCGCGCCAAGTTGAGCGACTACAGGCACACATGGAAGCCCACCGACAGGCCCTGGCCGCCTGAGCTATTCGGGAATACCACCGTAGGTCAGGCTGGCCGGATCGAGCAGCCGCTCGAGCTCCTCACGATCAAGGTCGGTCTGCTCTTCGGCCACGTCGATGATCGGCCGCCCCGCCTGATAGGCCTGCTTGGCGATGGCTGCCGCGGCGTCGTAGCCAATGACCCCGTTCAGGGCCGTGACCAGGATCGGGTTGCGCGCCAGCGGCTCCGCCAGCCGATCCTCGCGCACCCGGAAAGTGGCAATGGCGCGCTCGCCCAGCAGGCGCGCCGTATTGCTCATCAGCCGAATCGAGGTCAGCAGGTTGTAACCGATCAGCGGCAGCATCACGTTGAGCTGAAAGTTGCCGCTCTGCCCCGCCACGGTTATCGCCGCATCCAGACCGATCACCTGGGCAGCAGCCTGCGCCGCCGATTCAGGAATCACCGGATTGACCTTGCCCGGCATGATCGAACTCCCCGGCTGCAGCGCCTCGAGCTCGATCTCGCCCAAGCCGGCCAACGGCCCCGAGTTCATCCAGCGCAGGTCGTTGGCGATCTTCATCACCACGCAGGCCAGCCCCTTGAGCTGCCCCGAAAGCTCCACCGCCGCATCCTGCGAGCCGAGGCTGGCGAAAAAGCTGTCGTTGGGCGCCAGAGCGAGCCCTGTCTGCTCACTCAGTTGACGTGCCATGCGCTCGGCGAACTCGGGATGAGCGTTGATCCCGGTGCCTACCGCTGTACCGCCCTGAGCCAGCCGTGACAGCCGCACCATGGCGCTGTCGATACGCTCGATGGCCTGGCCGACCTGGCTCGACCAACCGCCGAGCTCCTGCCCCAGGCGCAGTGGCATGGCATCCATCAGATGGGTACGGCCGGTCTTCACCACGCGATCCAGTTCCAGCGCCCGTTCGTCGATGGTGGCACGCAATGCCACCAGCGCGGGACGCAGCTGCGCGGTCACCTCCAGCGCCGCGGAAAGATGGATGGCGGTAGGTATGACGTCGTTGCTCGACTGACCCATGTTGACATGGTCGTTGGGCCCCACCTTCAGCCCTTCGCGGCTGGCCAAGTGGGCTATCACCTCGTTGACGTTCATGTTGCTCGAGGTGCCCGAACCGGTCTGGAACACGTCCACCGGGAACTGGTCGTCGTGCTTGCCGTCGACGATCTCCTGAGCCGCCGCAATGACGGCTTCGGCTCGCTCGGCGTCGAGCAGGTCCAGCTCACGGTTGACCTTGGCCGCTGCCAGCTTGATGCGGGCGATGGCATGGATGAAGGCCGCCGGCATCGGCTGACCCGACACTGGAAAATTCTCCACCGCACGCTGGGTCTGGGCGCCATAGAGAGCCGCGGCCGGCACCCGCAGCTCCCCCATGCTGTCGCGTTCGATACGATGATCGCTCATGTCACTCCCTCGTTAGACGATCGCTCCCTTCACCATGGTGTTGGGAATCGTGGCTTGCAAGCCTTTCTCGCCGACAGGGCACGCTCGCTTCGTAGCCCCCTCGAGTTGACAACTGTCAAGCTTCCGCACTATTGGCTGAATATCGAACGCCAACATGATAACTGTCGTTGCGGCGTTAAAAAGGCATTCTCTAAGATCGCTTAGCCCACCCACTCGGGGCAATACCAACAAAGCACCAATCACGACAGCACAACGTGGATGAAACACCTCATGGACATGACTCGTTCCCTGCTTTTACTGCCGCACGAACAGCTCACTCTCGCTTACGAGCACGAAGCCGCCGAGCTCCAGCGCTACCGCCGCCTGACCCTTCGGTTTCTACCCAGGGCTCCGCAGACGAGCAGGTTAATGGCAACGCTGGGCCTGCAGTGCGAGAAGCGCCTCGGCCAGCTTCATCAGGTGGCCGTCTGCCTGGAACTCGAAGCCTGCATCGTTAGAGCGCCAGGCAACGTTGCACCCTTCCCGATTCCGGAACCTCACTTCTTCATCGTCGACGAGGTCATGGGCGAACAGATGATCGAGCACGCCATCCGGGCGGCCATGGAATCGAAGCACTTCTTCGACTGGATGTTGAATACCAACGCCACGGCGGAACTTCATCGGCCGTTGCTCAATTTCGTCAGCGAAAAGGAGGGCGAATGTCGAGTCCTGCTCGAGTACTGGGAACAGCACAGAGCGCCTGCGGTGGCTCAGCGAGCCTGATACATCAACCCTTCATGGCCTCTTCTGCCGCCTGCCGGTGGAAGAGGCCAAGCGCTCGAGTCTTGCAAGATCGAGAAGCTGATAGTCACGTCCCGTGACACGCAGCAGCCGCTGCGCCTGATAAGTGGCCAGGGTTCTACCGACCGTCTCCTGGGTCAGCCCCAGATAGCTGCCGATGTCGTTGCGCGATACGGGCAAGCGAAAGTGAGTAGGAGAATAGCCACGGCGATGAAAACAATCCGACACAGCCAGCAGAAAACTGGCCATACGCGCCTCCGCAGTACGGCTCAACAGTCGATGCAGGCTCATGCGCTCCTGCTGCATGCTGCGGCTGATCGTTCTCTGCAGGCGTCGACGCAATTTCGGCAATCTCTGCATCACCGCCTCGAGCCGCTCGAAAGGCAACTCGCACAAGGTCGCGGTGTCGAGAGCGCTGACAGTAGAAGGATAGCGCTCCAGGCCGATGGAATCACAGCCGATGATGCTGCCGGGCAGCCAGATCGCCGTCAGCAGCTGTTCGCTTTCGACGACAGTCTCCTGCTTGAGGCAGCCGGTACGCACGACATACAGGCTGGTGAAAGGTGCCTCCTGGCGATACAACACCTGCCGCTTTTCGAGACGGATGGGAGGAACGACCATTTCGCTGAGTAGCAATGTCTCCTCGGGCAACAGCTCCTCGGCAATGCACAGCGCATTGAGATAACAAGAGAGACAACCGGTACCGCTCTCAAGCCCGCCATATACGTACTTGCCACGGCTCGTCATGATGCGACTCTCCTTGCCTTGGCACACACTTAGCAATTATAGGTTTGCCGGGCCGCACCGTAGTCTGACTTACTTCATACCCTGGGCAGAGAAATGTGATAACCCACCCCACGTTGTCATGACGAAAACCATGCTGCACGAAAAATTACAGCCGCCTAGTGTTAATGCTGCATCGCACAGGATCGGTGTACCACTCGGTACAGGGAGGACACCACCAAGGGAGCAGAAACATGCAACAGAAATCCTGGTTGACGACGGACATCCTCAGTCAGCTCAATGCCAATACATGCCTGCTATTGGTGCGCAGCCTGTGGGAATACTGCCCGGAACACATGTTCATCGTTCGCGTCGAGGGACCGGGCAATTTCGTGATCGAGGCCATGAACTCCACTCACGAGACGACGAGCGCAGAGACGAACGCCGTCATCGGCAAGCGTATCGAACAGTCGCTACCCGCCCCGCTTTGTCACGGTGTGCTGGCCAACCTGGGTCGCTGCGTAGAGTCCGGGGCACCGGTGCGATATGAAGAGAATGGCGACTATCTCGACAGGGATGGTATTTATCAGCATATCCATCGGCAGACGCTGCTGGTTCCCATCACCAACACCGAGGGCACTGTGACCCATCTGTTCGGGATATCCCATGATCGGGCCTTCTCCCGCGAGCATCACATGCTCACCCCAGGGATCACGGGCGAGCTGGAGCGCCGAGTCTGCGAACGCACGGCCGAACTGATCGCGGCCAACGAGAAATTGGCCTACCTGGCGACTCACGATCATCTGACCGGCACCTACAACCGGCGCTATCTGATGGAGCTGGCCGAACAGGAGCTGAGGCGCGCCATCCGCTACGAGCTGCCGCTTTGCCTGCTGATGCTCGATATCGATCATTTCAAGACGCTCAACGACGCGCGCGGCCATCTAGTGGGCGACGAAGCCCTGCGCTGCGTGGCACGCACGATACTGGCGACCGTACGCGAGTGCGATCTGGTGGGCCGATACGGCGGGGACGAATTCCTGATCCTGATGCCGGAGACCACGGCCAGTGGCGCGCAGGAGTTGGCCGAGCGTCTGCGCAACACCCTCACCCAGACGAGCCGTCTCACGCTGAGTATCGGGATCGCCAGCCGGGCGCCGGGCGACGACGTCGTGATCGACCTGATCGATCGTGCCGACGCACTGTTGCTCCAGGCCAAGCGCAACGGGCGAAATCGCATCGAATGTGCGGCCTGATCGCCAAGCACCAATTCATCAAGCACCAATTCATCAAGCACATATTGCAATGCAGCAAGAACCTTTGCTATGCTGCATTGCAATAGAGCGGACATCCGTTCGAAATTACACAACACATCCGGAGATACCTTACTCATGATGAAATCATTCAGCTTCGACACCAAGCCTTTCGAAACCATGCTGCTGGGCCCGGCGCGTGCCTATGCCGCCCTGAGCATCGACTATTCCGAAAAGCTGGTCGGCGCCCAGCTAGAGGCCGTCAAGGCCTATACCGACACCAGCCTGGCGCAAGCCCGCAAGCTGCTCGAAGTCCGCGATGCCGACGGTCTGCGTAGCTACCTGGAAGGTCAGCAGCAGTTCGCCAAGGACGTGACCGAGCGTCTCAAGGGCGATGCCGAGAAGGCCGTTACCCTGCATCAGGACTTCTTCCAGCAGAGCCAGAAACTGGCTGAAAGCAGCCTGCAGGAAGCACAAAAGGTCGCCCAGAGCCAGACCGCCAAGGCCTGATGCTCTACCCGTCCTAACGCAAGGCCCGCCGAACCACGTTCGGCGGGCCTTCGTTTTTTCTCTCCAGTTTTCTCGCCAGTTTCATCTTTCCATCTGTCGCCAGCCGGCTCCCATCGTTTATGCTCGTCCTGCACGGGCATGTCGCAATGAGGAAGCAATCGAATGAAAGCCTGGTTACCCGTAGCCTTGGTGAGTCTCACTCTTGTCGGCTGCCAGATGATGGAGCCGGGGCCACCACCCGAGCGTATCGAGGTGATCGATATCGGCGACCCGCAACGCCCCGACGTCGAACGCCCCGACGCCGAGCGCCCTGCCCCCACCCCAGGGAGAATCGCTCGTCAGGTGGCTTTTCCGGCGAGCGAATATGCGGCGCTGCCGAAGAGCGGCACCGCCGCCATTTCAGGCAGGCTCAGTCTGAACGGCACTCCCGGCACCGGGGAGACGATCTCCGTGGCGCCGGTCACCACCTATTCGGCCGAAGCCGCCGAGCATGCCCTGGCAGGACGTGCGGTCGAGCCGGCCGACCCGCGGGCGCGTGAATACACCCACACCGCGCGCACCGATGGCAACGGCAACTTTTCCCTGCAGGGCCTGCCCCCCGGTGAGTTCTATGTCTCGGGAAGCGTGGTCAACCCCAGCAACGGCCAGCGCCAGGTGATACTGCGCCAGGTGTCACTGCGCAACGGCCAGCGCCTCGAGGTCAATCTGAGTCGCTGACACAACGCGCTACCAACCCAGCGCCTGCTTGACGAAGGGAATCGTCAGCTTGCGCTGGGCCGACAGCGAAGCACGGTCGAGCACGGCCAGCTCGTCGAACAGTTCGTCCAGACGTCGCGGTCCGCGATGAAGAATATAGCGGGCCACCTCCTCGGAAAGCTGCATGCCACGTATGCGCGCACGCAGCTGCAGAGCCTGCAACCTTTCGCCGTCATCCAGCCGCTGCAGTTGAAAGGTGACGCCCCAGGTAAGACGCGAGGCCAGATCGGGCAGTGCGACGGGCAGCTGGCGGGGCGCAGCCGACGCCGACATCACCAGACGCTTGCCGGCATCGCGCAAGCGATTGAAGGCATGAAACAAGCCCTCCTCCCAGCGACGTCGCCCGATGACGACGTCCACGTCGTCGATGGCCACCAGGTCGAGGCGCTCCACGTCCTCAAGCATCAAGGGTGGGAAGTGTCCCAGGTCGTGCAGCGGTAGATAGAGCGCGCGAAGGTCCCGGTCGGAAGCCGCATGGCAGGCCGCCTGCAACAGATGACTGCGACCGCTGCCGGACGCCCCCCATAGGAAGAGGAACGGCTCGCCGTCGGCATCGAGCTGGCGCGAAAGACGATCCAGCAAGGTGGCATTGGCGGCCGGTAGAAAACTCTCGAAAGTGGCATCGTCACGCAGCCCCACCCCCAGAGGCAGCTGCGCAGGCGCTCGACTCATGGTGAATCCTCGCTGCTACGCTCTTTTTTATCGGCGTCGTAAAGGCTGCTGCGCTTGTAGCGTTCGTTGAGTTCCCGCAAGAGTACCATGATCACCGCCGCAGCCGGCAGCGCTAGCAGCACCCCGGTGAAACCGAACAGGTTGCCGCCCGCCAGTACGGCGAAGATCACCGCCACCGGATGCAGACCGATGCGGTCTCCCAGCAGCTTGGGCTGCAGCACCACGCTTTCGATGATCTGACCGATGCTGAACACGATGACCACGCCAAGCAGCGCCACCCAACTGCCGAACTGGAAGAACGCCACGATCAGCGCCACGCTGATACCGACGATGAAGCCGAGAAACGGCACGATGCTGGCCAGCCCCGCCAGCATACCGATCAGCAGCCCGAAGCGAAGCCCCATGACGGTCAGCCCAATGGCGTAGATGGCCCCCAAAGTCAGCATGACCAGCAGTTGGCCACGCAGGAAAGCCGAAAGCACTTCGTCGCAGCGCAGGCTGAGACGCACCGCATCCGGCTCCAGGCGCCGCGGGATGAGATTGCGCAGATTGACGATCAGGCGGTTCCAGTCCAGCAGGAGATAGAACGTGACCACCGGAATCAGCGCGAAATAGGTCACCCAGGCCAGGAACGCCGCCCCCGAGCGTCCGATCTGTCCCAGGAACTGGGCCAGGTAACCACCGGCGTCCTGCCAGTGTTCGGCCAGCGTCTCCTGCACGTTATCGAGATCCGCCGCCACGTCCAGTCCCGTCCAACCGCGGATCTGCGGCGCCAGCACCGTTTCCACCCACTCGAAGATTCCCGGAATCATCAGCCCGAACTGGCGCACCTGCTGCACGGCCAGCGGGATCAGCACCAGCAGTGCTACCCCCAGCACCAAGGTCAGGATGAAGAACACGCCGCACACCGCCAAGGCGCGCGAAAGCCCCAGGCGCTGCAATCGATTGGCCAGTGGATCGCTCAGGTACGCCAGGATCATCCCGGCGATGAACGGCATCAGCATCGTTTCCAGTTGGAACAGCAGCCACACCAAGGCGACCGCGCCAATCAGCACCCACCATTCTTTACGCATCACAGCTCCACACCTCCCTGCGTTCTCCCTCCACGGCGATGCGAGCCGTGCGTCGTGATGCTACAATTCCGGCCCGATCTTGCCCACTGCTTCGGCCATCAGGCGTTGCGTCGCCTTGCGCCGGGCCACATAACCGCGCTACTTCGTACAGGACAGGCCATGACCGATTCCACCTCCCCCGACAATGCCAAGGCATCCCTGAGCTACAAGGACGCCGGCGTCGACATCGATGCCGGCAACGCCCTGGTCGACCGCATCAAGGGCGTCGCCAAGCGCACCATGCGCCCCGAGGTGATGGGCGGACTGGGCGGCTTCGGCGCCCTGTGCCAGCTGCCTTCCGGCTATCGCGAACCGGTGCTGGTCTCGGGCACCGACGGCGTCGGCACCAAGCTGCGTCTGGCCATGGACCTGGGTCGACACGACTCCATCGGTATCGATCTGGTCGCCATGTGCGTCAACGACCTGGTGGTGGCCGGCGCCGAACCGCTGTTCTTCCTCGACTACTATGCCACGGGCAAACTGGATGTGGACATCGCCGCCGACGTCGTCGCCGGCATCGGCGAGGGTTGCGAACAGGCCGGCTGCGCCCTGGTAGGCGGTGAAACCGCCGAAATGCCCGGCATGTACGAAGGCAGCGACTACGACCTGGCCGGCTTCTGTGTCGGCGTGGTGGAGAAATCCGAGATCCTCGACGGCAGCAAGGTCGGCGAAGGCGACGTACTGTTGGGCATCGCCTCCAGCGGCGCCCACTCCAACGGCTATTCGCTGATCCGCAAGATCCTCGAAGTGAGCGGTGCATCGCTGGATACCGCCATCGACGGCCGGCCGCTGGGCGACGCCCTGCTCGCCCCCACACGGATCTACGTCAAGCCGCTGCTGTCGCTGATCAAGGAGAGCGGCGTCGCCGTTCATGCCCTGTCGCACATCACCGGCGGCGGACTGCTGGAGAACATTCCCCGGGTGCTGCCTGACTCCCTGGCAGCACGCATCGACGTGAAGAGCTGGACGCGTCCGGCGCTGTTCGACTGGCTGCAGCAGCAGGGCAACGTGGCGGAGCACGAAATGTATCGCGTGCTCAACTGCGGTATCGGCATGGTCGTGGTCGTACCTGCGGAGAAGGCCGACCAGGCCCGCGCCCACCTGCAGGCACAGGGCGAGACGGTCTATCGCATCGGCGAGATCATCGCCCGCGGCGAAGGCGAAGAAGCGGTTCTGCTGGAGAACCTCGAGGCATGAGCGAAGCGTACGACGGCGACACCATGACGGACTTCACCCCCGAGCCCACCGGCACACGCCGGGTGGTGGTGCTGATCTCGGGTAACGGCAGCAACCTGCAGGCGCTGATCGACGAGCAGACCCACGACCGCCTGGGCGGCGAGATCGTGGCGGTGATCTCCAACGTTGCCGACGCCTACGGCCTGCAGCGTGCCCGTGATGCCGGCATCGATGCCGTAGTGCTGCCCCACGGCGAGTACGAGAATCGCGAAGCCTACGATGGTGCCCTGATCAAGGTGATCGAGCGCCACGAACCCGATCTGGTGGTACTGGCCGGCTTCATGCGCATTCTAAGCTCACGCTTCGTGCAGCGCTTCCACGGCCGCATGCTCAACATCCACCCCTCCCTTTTGCCCGCTTACCGTGGCCTCAACACCCATGCCAAGGCACTCGCCGACGGCGTGGCCGAACACGGCTGCAGCGTGCACTTCGTCACCGAGGAGCTGGACGGCGGCCCGGTCGCCATCCAGGCCGTGATAGCGGTTAACGAGGGCGAGACCGAAGCCAGCCTGAAGGAGAAGGTGCACGCCCGCGAGCACCTGATCTACCCCATCGCGGTGAAGTGGTTCCTCGAGGGGCGCCTGCGCCTCGAAGGCGAGAGCGCCCTGCTCGACGGCACCCCGCTGCCGCCCCAGGGGCTACGCCTCTCCCACGCCGACGCCGCCGAAGAGCTGGACGAGGAGTAGCGCCAAACTCGACGCAAAGTGGATGCCCCAAGACGCTAGCGGCGCCGGGGACAGTTCAGAGTGGAGGTCATTCTTCATGGGTGAGGCGACAGCCGAACGGGCACGCCATGGATGGCGTGCACCGGTCTTGCAAGCGGAGCAGGATGCGAGAGTGAAGCAAGAAGAATGTAGCGCCCAGGGAAGGGTTTACAGCGCCTCCACGAGAACTGTCGACGGATTAGCCGCGGGTTACGTCAGCCGGACTCAGGTACGGGGTAAGGTGACGCCCCTCTGCCCCATATACTTGCCGCCGCGATCCTTGTAGGAGGTCGCGCACACCTCGTCCGACTCCAGGAACAGCATCTGCGCCACACCCTCGTTGGCGTAGATCTTGGCCGGCAGGTTGGTGGTATTGGAAAACTCCAGGGTCACGTGCCCTTCCCACTCCGGCTCCAACGGCGTCACGTTGACGATGATGCCGCAGCGAGCGTAGGTCGACTTGCCCAGACAGATGGTCAGCACGCTGCGCGGAATACGGAAATATTCCACGGTGCGCGCCAGGGCGAAGGAGTTGGGTGGGATGATGCAGACGTCGCCCTTGATGTCGACGAAGCTCTTCTCATCGAAATTCTTGGGGTCGACCACCGCCGAGTGAATGTTGGTGAACACCTTGAATTCGTCGGCACAGCGGACGTCGTAGCCATAGCTGGAGGTGCCGTAGGAGATCACCCGCTGATCGTTGACGTAACGCACCTGATCGGCTTCGAAGGGTTCGATCATGCCTTCCCGCTCGGCCATGCGGCGGATCCAACTGTCGGGCTTGATGCTCATGGGACGTCCTGAGAGAAGTTGTGCCGGAGAATGAAGAAGTAGGCTTTGGCTGAAAAGTCGTCTAGGGCCGCTATCATAGCGGCCCTAGGTGCACTCGTCACGGCCCCACCACTAACGCGGGTGGAAACGAGCTCAATCGCTGAACGAGATGCTCGGCCCTTCGCTCGGCGACTGGCCGCCAAGCTCAGCGGCGATCTGCCGTGCCATGTCGCGGAAGGTCGCCGTCACTTCACCCTCGGGCTCGGCGATGACCGTGGGCCGACCGCCATCCACCTGCTCGCGGATCGACAGTGCCAGCGGCAGCCTGCCCAGCACCTTGGTCTCGTACTCACCGGCGATACGCTCACCGCCACCTTCGCCGAAGATCGGTTCGGCATGACCGCACTGGGAACACACGTGGAGGCTCATGTTCTCCACCACGCCCAGCACCGGCACGTTGACCTTGCGGAACATCTCGATACCCTTGCGGGCATCGAGCAACGCGATGTCCTGGGGCGTGGTCACGATGACCGCTCCATCCACCGGCACCTTCTGCGCCAGCGTCAGTTGGATATCGCCGGTGCCCGGCGGCATGTCGATGAACAGTACATCGAGGTCGTCCCAGGCCGTTTGGGTCAACAGCTGCTGAAAGGCTCCCGCCACCATCGGGCCGCGCCACACCATGGGCTCCCGGGTGTCGACCATGAAGGCCATCGACATGGCCTGTACGCCATGGGTCTCCAGCGGCCGGAACTTGTTCTCGCCGGCCTGCTGGGGCCGCACGCCTTCCGGAACACCCAGCATCTGCGCCTGACTGGGGCCGTGGATGTCGGCATCGAGAATACCGACACGATACCCTTCGGCAACCATGGCCAGTGCCAGATTGACGGTAACGGTGGATTTTCCCACCCCACCCTTGCCGGATGCCACGGCCACGATATGCTTGACCCCTTCGATCACGACTGACTCCTTATTCCTGCAGATGAGTGTCCTGCGAATGGCAATTGTCTGACACGCTCAGTATAACGCGCCAGCTCCCGAGATGAGCGCGACCAAGCGACATCGAAGTCTCCATAAAGACATGCGGCGGGCCAAGGCCCGCCGCATCGTTTCGCCCTCACGGCGCTCAGTTGCTCTCGGCCTCTTCGGCCTCTTCCTCTTCTTGCGGCGTCTGCTGAGTGGCCTGCTGGCCCTGTTGCTGGCCCTGCTGCTGCCCTTGTTGAGTGCGCAGCTCAAGATCCCCCAGCGCATCGCGCCACTGGGCAAGCTGCTCCTCGACCTGCTCGAGCTGCTGCTGACGACGCTGAACCTGGGCCTCCAGCTCCTCGAGTTCACCACGGGCCGATTCGATCTCTTCGTTGGTTTCATCGCGCTCCTGGCGAATCGCCTCGAGTTCTGACGTGGCCGCCTCGCGCTCGTCGCGGATTTCGCCCACTTCGCCCTCGACCTCGCTACGCCAGGCCTCCAGCGCCTCGATGTCGTTCTCCAGCGCTTCGATCGTCTGCTGGCGCTCCTCGATGGCCTGATTCAGCGTATCGAGCTGCTCCTGGCCAGCTGCGGCCTCCTCTCGCATGCGCTCCAGCTCACTGGATATCTGCTCGAGTTCCTCTTCAGCCTGGCGGCGCGCTGCTTCTGCCTCCTGGCGCTCCTCTTCGGCGGTCTGGCGCGCGGCCTCGGCTTCCTGGCGTGCGCTTTCCGCATCCTGACGGGCCTCATCGGCATCGGCACGAGCCTCGTCTACCGCCTGGAAGTCATCGCGCAGCGCCGTCAGGCTCTCCTCCATTTCGGCCTGCTCGCCACGGCGTGCCTCGAGGTCGCCCTCCAGCGCCTCGCGCTCCTCCTGCAACTCGTCGACACGGGCAGAAGCCTCTACCGCCTCGGCTTCGAGACGCTCGATCTCGCCGCGAGCGGCTTCCTGCTCATCGTGCAGGGCGGCTTCCGCCGACTGCCGCTCCTCCTCGAGTTCGGCCAGCCGCCGCTCCAGCGCCTCGATGTTCTCCCCCGCCTCATTACGCTCGTTGAGTTCCCTTACCAACTCCTGGTGCTCACCTTCCAGCGCAGCCAGCTGCTCCTCGAGCGCGGCGCTGCGTTCACGCTGGTTGCCGGCGCTGTTATGAGCAAGAATCGCCCAGAGGATGGCCAGCACGGCGATGGCCACCAGGGCCATGACGCGTCTGTCCTTGTAGAGTGGACTTTCGGGTGTTTCCGACATGGGCAAGACCCTCCAGATGGTCCATGTTGATCGTCACGCTTGGCGTGACGCTCGCGTAGGTTCCTTCCTCAGCATACATAGGCAGCCAAGGCAGCGAAAGGAAGCCGCCGGCTAACCGTTCGTCAAGCTTAGCGTATGAAAAATCGCGCGCCGTCAGCGCGGAGTGACCCGCCAATTCGACAGCCAGGGCGAACCGCGGACCTCGAAGTCGAGTTCGCGCAGCCATTGGGCAACCACCAGATTCGATTGATGAGCGGCGGAATAACCGCGTGGATAGGGCACGAACTCCAGACCGTACTGCTCGCTCGGCACCGGTTCCACATCGGCACGCTCGAAGTGTGCATCGAGCCGCCGTTTCAAGGCCTGCACACGTCCCATGTCGGCTTCCAGGGGATAGATGTCGGTCAGGCCCTCCGGGGCCAGCCGGTGAAACTGCTCGGGAGCGTCGATGTCGGGGTGCACGGCTCGACCAATACCCGCATCGGTGGGCCACAACATGGCCGCGGCACCGCTCAGTGCGTGCTGACGCCCCTCGACGTACCAGCGCCAGTCGCCATAGCTGTAGCGCACCACGCCCCCCGATTCACGCGGTAGTACCAGGCTGGCGTGCCGGCCATGATCCAGCAGATAGATATCGACGGGTTGTTCGAGCAAGCTCGGTTCGGGCGGCACGACGCGGCCGGCACAGCCGGTCAAGAGCACAATGGCCATCATGGCCAACAAGGTGCCCAGCCAGCGTCGCAGCTGCTCTCGATATGCCATATCCCTCCATTGCGACCGATAGAGCGCCAGCACCACGATCTGAGATTCAATGGAATTCACTCTGCTTGGACTGGCCGAAAGGCTACTCAGGCAAGCCCTGCAGCAGCCTTCCGTTCCCGCTCGTCATGACCCACGGTCATGACATCGGACCTAGCGCAGCCCCAGCATCGACAGGATGAACAGCACCACCACGATCAGGCCAATGATATAGATGATATTTCGCATACAGCTCTCCTTGCTGTCGGGTTCAATGTAGTCGACGTGGTGACGACCGAGCCACCGTCAGCCCCAGTGTAGCGGACCAACGAAATCCAGCCAGTGAAGCAACCGACTTGTGGTCGCCTACCGAGGCGAATACCTTACGAGGCAGGATCTCGCAAAACGGCACAAGGAGCGATGCTCGCCATGCCCAAGGCTCACCAATCGCGGCATGTCATGTTCGTGCTGTTGCCTCGTACGGGCGCCTTCCTTTGGCGCGTGCTGACCAACTTCCTGCGTAACCGCGGTATCCTGCTTGCCGGTGGTGTTGGTTACAACATCCTGCTCTCCATCGTCCCGCTGTTCGCACTGCTCGCCGTGCTGCTGACCCAGATCATGGATGAAAACGTACTCCTCGAGGTGCTTGCCGTTCAGCTGGATCACCTCGCGCCCGCTCATGCCGCAGGCTTGCTGGAAGCTGTGCGAGCCCTGCTCGAGTCGCGAGACGTGATCGGTATCTTCGGTATTCTGGTGTTACTGGTCTTCAGTTCCTTCGCCTTTCGCATGCTGGAGGATGCACTAGCCATCATCTTCCACACGCCGGAAGCCCATCCGAAGCGCAGCGTGTGGGTTTCAGTGCTGCTACCTTATCTCTTCATGCTGGTACTGGGTGCCGGGCTGGCCGCCCTCACCCTGATGGTGACCCTGGCCGAGGCCATCGGCACGCTATGGATGGCAGTGGTGGGGCGTGAAATGCCCCTGGCCGGGCTCTCCGACCCGCTGCTCAACCTGTTCAGTTTCTTCGGCGTGTTCCTGCTCTTCAGCGGTATCTACAAGGTGCTGCCTGTCGTCAGAATTCAATTGCGCAGAGCCTTGGTCGGCGGCTTCGTCGCAGCGTTGCTGTGGGAGGGGGTGCGCTTCCTGCTGATGTTCTATTTCCTCAATGTCTCACTGGTCAATGTGGTCTATGGTTCGCTTGCCACCATCATCGTGGTGCTGCTAACGCTGGAAATCGGCGCCATGATCCTGCTACTCGGCGCTCAGGTGATCGCAGAACTCGAGTACAACGCCCGCCGCGGTCTGCCGTGGTACGTGGATCCTCGCCGCGAACCGGTCACCCATGTCGATTGAGACCTCACTGCCCCCACTGCCCGCTGCGCTTCATCACGCCCCACTGATGCTTGCGTCGGGCGAACCACTGCCACAGGCCGCGACAGCGCCAAATCGTGTTGAGCTGCCGATAGCCGAAGTTCTCCAGCACCGCGACGAGGAACAGCCGCAGCATGTCGCGGCGACGCTGATAGACACGAAACGACAGCGTTTCAAGCAGCAGACCGTTCACTGATAGCAGTATGCCCATGCCAATGGCCACCAGCAGGAACACGGTAAGGGCAACCGGTGAGACGATGCCCATGGCGAAGCCGCCGATCATGAAGGCGTAACCGGCCAGTTCCACCAAGGGGCCCAGCCACTCGAACAGCGTCATGAAAGGCCAGGCCAGGTATCCAGGCGCCCCACCCCGCCGCCCGAACGCCAACCGCGCATGACGACTCAGGCTTTCCGCCAGCCCACGCTGCCAACGGCTGCGCTGGCGCCCCAGCGTACCCAAATCCTCCGGCGCCTCTGTCCAGCAGATCGGATCGGGCAGGTAACGAATACGGTAGGGAATCTTTCGTTCACGGTGGTAGCGGTGCAGCCGCACCACCAGCTCCATGTCCTCTCCCACGGTAGTGGTGCTGTAGCCCCCGATCTCGGCGACACGCTCACGGTCGAACAGGCCGAAAGCTCCCGAGATGATCAGCACTGCATTGAGCGGCGACCAACCCAGCCGACCGAACAGGAAGGCGCGCAGGTACTCGACGATCTGGAAACGCGCCAGCAGGCTGTCAGGGATTCCCGCCTCGAGCAGAAAGCCGCCGCGCACCGTCGAACCGTTGGCGATACGCACCGTCCCGCCGGCAGCCACGGTTCGCTCGTCCTCCAGGTAGGGCTGTACCACGCGCAGCAGGCTGTCGCGCTGCAGGATGGAATCGGCATCCACGGCGCAGAACAGCCCGTGACGAGCGGCGTTGATGCCGGCGTTCAGCGCATCGGCCTTGCCGCCGTTGACCTTGTCGACCACCTTCAGGTTGGCGTAACGGCGAGAGCGGTAGATACCTCTGACTTCCTGGTGCGGCACGCTGCGGCGTAGCGGCTCCGGGTGCAGCTCGAGTTCGAAGGCCTCGATCAGCACCTCCAGGGTCTCGTCCTTGGAGCCATCATTGATCACCACCAGTTCGAATTCGGGGTATTGCAGTTGGAGCAAGGAGAGCAGCGAGGTTCGTATGGTGGCCGCCTCGTTGTAGGCCGGCACCAATATCGATACGGCGGGTTCGATGCCCAAGTAAGGTACTTGCTCTCCCAGCTCGGCGCGCTGGCGCATATAACGCCGCAAGCTCACCATGGACATTAGATTGAGGGCCAGATAACCACCGTTGAGCAGCACGAAATAGCCGATGAAGCCGATCTGCGCCCACCACATCCAATCGATGCCCATTCTGCCCTCCTCAACGGCGCCGCTCGGCGATGGCGCGAGTCAGGGCATCACGCCCATAACGATCCGTCAGCTCATGCTGCCAAGCTGCGATGTCGGCATCGCCGATACCGGGAAGTTCGACCAGCGCGTCCGCCGCTGCCTGACGCACCCACCAACTGCTGTCAGTCAGCCGCTCGAGCAGGAAGGGAGCATCTTCGAGCCCCGCCTGACGGCGCAGCGCCTGGACCGCAACCAGCCTGACCTGAGGGGAGTCGGCGCCCAACCAGCGTAGAAGGAGCGGCTTGTCACGGGGATCGCGCTGCTGCCCTAGGCAGCTCAACGCGGCACAGAGCGAGGTCTCGGTACCCTCTTGCTCCTCGATATTTCCCTCCAGAAAACGCCTTGCCCAGGGTGCCACACGGTTCGGCTCGGCCCAGGCCAGCAGTGCGACCAAGCGAGCGGGCGGCTCTTCTCCTTCGACAAGACGTGACAGCAGCGGGCCGCTGACCGCCGCCGGGCCAGCCTGACGACACAGCGCTTCCAGCCGCGGAATGGCCCAGTCACGGCGCAGCTCTACCAGCGGGATCAAACGCTGCATGGCTCGCGCGGGGTCCATGGCCACCAAGGTTTGCGCGGCTGTGAGCGCCACCACAGGATTGGTGTCATCCACCAGCGGCGTCACCTCGGACCAGTAGCGTGGGTCGGCCAGGTACTGCAGGCAGCTAAGCGAGAGCAGTCGACGGTGTACACCCCGCCCACGTAGCAGCCGCACTACGCGACCGCTCATGCCGATACCTTGGAAGAGCGCGTTCAGTCGCTGCTGTGACTGCCCCCGCACCTGCCGGCGCAGCCGCAGCCACAGCAGCATGAACCAGACCTCTTCTTGCCTGCCACGGGGCGGCCAAGGTAGCGCATCGCCATGCTCCACGCTCCATGCGGTAAGGCGCGGGCGCCAGTGGCCGGTGAAAGCCTCTCTTCGGCGCTCGCGACGACTGGCCAACTCGGTCAGCACCAGTACCTGGAGCATGATCAGCAGCGTCAAACCGGCCAGGGCGAGGGCACTGTAGACGGCAAAGCGCAATACCGGGTCCGCAGGCGGAGTCGCCAGTACCTGCAACGTCTGATTCAGCAGAGCCGCAAGCTCAGAAGGCATATCTCACACCCAACTGAACGCCGTAACGGTCGTATAGATCGCCCTGGCTGAGGCCACCCAATTCCCAGCTCAACGCCCAGTCGTCACGCAACCAGTGCCTCCCGTGTAGAGCCACGGATGCCACGTCCGTCGTCACCACCTCGCCGCCGGGTAACCCCTCCTCCTCGCGACCGAGCGCCCCGCGCACCCCCACCAGGCTGCGCTCGCCGTAGTAGTAGTCCAGCGCCACGGCATGCCCCACCGGGGTGCCCGCCACGTCCACGTCGCTGACGTTGAGGGTATAGGCACCACGCCAGTTGCCCCAGTAGCGCTCCATGCCCAGCGCCAGCCTGTCGACCTGGGAGCCCTCGTAGCGGGTACGCCGCAGACTGGCGTTGCCCACGTAGCCGCCACCCAGCACGCGCTGTACGCCGAGATCGGCATGCCAGCGGGCAAGGAAATCGGCCGAGAAGGCGCGCCCCACTTCGGGCTGCACGATCCATCCATCGCCCAACGGCAGCGCAGCCCCCGCCACAAGCGCTTCATCCCAGGTGCCATAGCGACGCTCGCGGTGCAACGCGCCATACCAGGTCGGCTCTCCGCGGCGGCTCGACTGCACGTCGAGACGCTGGGTCAACCAGTCGTCGAAGCCGCTGTCCAGCGCATCGTAACGCAGCGAAGCCTCCACCTCGGTGCGCCGCTCCTGTGCCTGCGCAGCGGCAAACAGCGTCGAGCCAATCATCAGCGCCCCGATCAGGCACCCCACGGCAGCAGATCGGGCATCGACCATCCGTTGCATCAACGCCTCCTCATGAAACGCCGCAGCCGAGCCAGGAGTTCCTCCGGCTGAAATGGCTTGGTCACGTAGTCGTCGGCCCCCAGCTCGAGCGCCCGTACCACGTCGGCCTCGCGCGCCTTGGCCGTGAGCATGATGACGGGCACATCCTGCCACGCCGGCAGGCTGCGCAGCCGCTCCAATACCTCCAGGCCATCATGGTAGGGCAGCATGATGTCGAGCAGCGCCAGATTCACCGGGGAAATATCGGAAAGAAGCTCCAGCGCCCGTCGTCCGTCAGGTGCATGCTCCACTTCGAAGCCCTGACGCTCGAGCAGAAAGCGGATCAAAAAGGCGATGTCCTCTTCGTCCTCCACCATCAGGATGCGAGGCTTGGGTTCGCTCGTCGTCATCGTCACCTACCCTCTTCGTGATTCGCATGCCCGTCGGCTTCCGACAGGGCGGGAAAACGCACTCGAAACTCGCTGCCGTTGCCGGGAACCGAGCTGAAGTCGATTTCACCGTTCATGGCATGAACCAAGCCACGAGTGATCGATAGCCCGAGCCCGGTGCCGCCGATACGACGCCGGTCGGAGCCGTCGGCCTGAGCGAAGCGCTCGAAGACACGGGATTGAAACTCCAGCGGTATCCCCTCACCCACATCACGAACCGCCACCTCCCACCAGTCAGCGGCAGCGTTCGTCACTGGCCTGATGCCAACCGTGACGGCAGCGCCTGATGGCGAGTGTTTACAGGCATTGGAGATTAGATTGGCGAGCACCTGGGCGAAGCGATGCGGATCCAGTGCCGCCTCAGCTTGGCGCTCGGCACGCCGCAGCTCAAGCGTCACACCAAAACTGTCGGCATAGGGGGTGTTGTCAATCAGCGCCTGCTCAACCAACGCGGTCAGATCGGCACGCTGCAACCGCACCTCGAGCTGACCGGCCTCGAGCTTTTCGATATCGAGGATGTCGTCGATGAGATGTACCAGACGCTGGCCGTTCTTCTCGGCCACCTGGACCAGGGTCCGGGCATCGTCGGGCAGCTCTCCTCCATAGCCCTGCTGCAGCATGCTCAAGGCCCCCTTGACGGCGGTCAGCGGTGTGCGCAGCTCATGGCTGACAGTGGCGATGAATTCAGCCTTCATGCGCTCCATCTCGCGCCGCTGCGTGATGTCCACCGCCACTGCCAGCAAATGCTGGCTGCCATCGGAAAGGGTCAGCGGCCGTTTGAGCATCTGCAGCCAGTGCTCGTTTCCATCGCTGTCGCGAATTTTGAGTTCCGGAACACGCAGCTCGTCACGACCGGCCAGCACTTCACTATCACCCACGCTCAAAGGGCGCAATAACGAGGCCTGATCCAGCTCCGACGGCTGACGCCCCTCCACCTCGCTTGGCTGCAGCCCGAAAAAACCGGCGAAGGACTGGTTGCAGAGTAGGAAGCGCCCATCCGCATCGCGTGAGAAGATCAGATTCTCGTCGGCATCCACCACCCGGCGGAGGTACATCTGCTGATCGCGCAGCCGCCGGCGGCTGCGCAGCCGATCGGTGATATCACGAGCGATGACCAGATGCTCACCGTCCCGCGTCGGCAGCATGCGCACCTCGTACTCGGTATCGTCGGGGTCGTGCCAGACGAAGCTGTGCAGCAATCCCTCGCTGCCAGTCTCATCAAGGCGTTCATGCAGCTCGCGGGCAAAGGGCTCGGTCACCGGCGCCTCGCCCACCAGACGATGGACGCATCGCTCGGCATCGATGACGTAGAGTTCGTCAGGCACGGTATGCAGCAGGGCCTGCAGCCTTGCCTCGCGATGTTCGGCATCTTCGAGCAGCTGGCGACGAATGGTGAGCACGCGGTTCAGCGCCCCGTATGCTGCCACGAAGAGGATCACCACGAATGCGACGCCGATGATGGCCACCTGTCTAGCTCGGCCGGCCTGCTCGGCGGCACGATCGCTCTGCATTGCGAGCAGCTCTCGCTCCTCGTTCTTGAGGGGATCGAGGATGTCGCGTATGCGAACCATGGTTTGACGTCCGCCTGCTGCCAGCAGCCGCAACGATGCAGCCTCGAGCCCATCGCTCTCACGCACGGCGATGTTACTCTCGGCGATGCTCACTCGCTGATCGATCAAGGACTCCAGTAGCGCCAATTGCTCCGCCGACAGGCGCTCGTTGGATTCAAGGCGTTGGTGTAGCAAACGGCGTTCGGCGTCGAGACGCTCCCGGGCACTGCGGTAAGGAATCAGGTAGTCGCTGCGCCCTGTGATGACGAAGCCGCGCTCACCGGTTTCCACTTCGAGCAGGGTCAACTGGAGATCCTGAATCGATGAGATCAGTGCAAGGCCGTCATCGACGGCTTCATTGGCAACCAGAAGGGACTGTTGGACCCGCCCTGCCTGAACCGCAAGACCGATCAACAGCAGAAAGGCAAGTAACGAGGCGAGACGATGCAAGGCAACGGCAGAGGGGCGATTCAGCAACGGACTTACCTCGTTGGCCGCTTGCGATCATTGCGTAGCCGACCCAGGAGGTGGAACAGCGCCTTCCCGCTTACTATGCCCAACCCATAGATCACCAGCAGCAGCAGCGCCAACGGCATCCGCATCCCCCAGGTAAGGAAACGCACCTCGACCAGGTTGATGTTCTGCACGAAAAGAATCGCGACCAGCAGGGTGACGACGATCTTGATCGCCAGCAGTAGCGTATCCATGCGCTCTCCTTTCCCCAAGAATCCCCTTAAAGCTGGGTGGCAGAGCGTTTTCTGTCAACTTTCGCTAATACGTCGCGCCCGGATGAAGCCGGGCGCGACGATAGCGGATGACGGTTCAACCGATGGCGAATAGCGCCCCGGCAGCGGTGATCGCAACGCCCAGCACCCGCAGGATACGATTCTCACGCGCCATCAGGAACACGCCCGCCGCACGCCCCGCGTAGGTAATGGCCAGCGTCGCCAGGGTGAAGCCGGCCAGGTAGGCCAGCATGGAGGCGCCGTGGGGCATCTCGCTGCCATGGGCATGGCCGTGGAACAGCATGAACAGCACCACCACGCCCGCACCAACCACGGTGGGGACCTTGACCAGCGCAGCGATCAGCACCCCTGCCAGCAGTACCGACATGGCGATGCCGAACTCCACGCCCGGCAGTGACATGCCGGCCCAGGCCAGCCCCGCCCCAAGCAACATGCCGCCTGCCGCCAGGGCCGGCGCAGCGAGACTGAAAGCACGGCTCTGACGCAGGCTCCACAACCCCACCGCCAGCATCGCCAGCAGGTGGTCGAGCCCCAGCAGGGGATGCGCCAGGCCGGCGGCAAAACCGCCGCCGTGGACATGGTCGTGTCCCGGGTGCGCCACGGCAAGGCCGGCCAAGAGGAGCAGCGCCGGTGCCGCGAGCAGAGCCAGCTGGGTGGATGATGAACGAGTCGTTTTCATGATGGCGATCTCCTGGCCGAAGGTAGTCGAATGGTCGTCAGGCACTGGCCGGCTGGGCCTGGGGCCGGCGCTCCGGCAGCATGCCGCGGTCGAGAATGAAACGAATGATCTCCTCGAGACCGACACCGTCGTAGAGGTTGGTGAAGACGAACGGGCGCTCGCCGCGCATCTTCTTTGAATCGCGCTCCATCACCTCGAGCGAGGCGTGAACCTGCTCGGCGATGTCGATCTTGTTGATGATCAGCAGATCCGACTTGGTAATACCGGGACCGCCCTTGCGCGGGATCTTGTCGCCGGCGGAGACGTCGATCACGTAGAGCGTCAGGTCGGAGAGTTCGGGGCTGAAGGTGGCAGACAGGTTGTCGCCACCGGACTCCACCAGCACCAGCTCGAGATTGGGGTGCCGTTCTTGCAGTTCGTCGATGGCGGCGAGGTTCATCGAGGCATCCTCGCGGATCGCCGTGTGCGGGCAGCCTCCGGTTTCCACGCCGAGGATGCGGTCGGCCGGCAGCGCCTCGTGGCGCAGCAGGAAGTCGGCATCCTCGCGGGTGTAGATGTCGTTGGTCACCACGGCAATGTCGTAGTGGTCGCGCAGCGCCAGGCACAGCTGCTTGAGCAGGGCCGTCTTGCCGGAACCCACCGGGCCACCGACGCCGACGCGTAGGCAATGTGTCATCTTGGTCTCCTTGGCCACCTAAGCGGCACTGTTATGTCGACAGGCGCCAGACCAGTTGCTGCCGAATCCACCTCACGCGATCGCTGGGGCGATGGCCGAGACGATGCGGGCGATCTTCATGGATGAAGATCGAGGAAAGCCGGCACAGGGATGTGCCGTCTTTCCGACCGCGGGAGTCCGGCCGGAGCGCCAGGGTTTCGAGCGCGTGGTGTGGTGAGCGCAGCGGACTGGCTGGCTGACCATCACAATCAACTCCGAAACAGCCTCGAGTACTGCGTTTCGTGCAACGCGCTGGCCAGTGCCAGCCCAGGCAGCACCGGGCCGAGCTCGTCGTCATCGAGCTCGATTGCTGCATCCACCGCGGCTACCAGCGCCGGGCGCAGCCGCTCGATCAGGCGCTGGGCAGCGGTATGCCCCAGCGGCAGCGCCTTGCAGGCCACTGCCAACTGGTTCTCCAACCAGGCCCAGGCGAAGCCGAGCATGGCCTGGCGTGGCGCCACCCCACGCACCTGAGCGGCCCAGGCAAAAACCGTCACGTAGCCTGCCCCGGCCGGCAGCGCGGGAGTCCCATTCGGCAACTCAGCGGGCAACAGCCCCAGGCTGCCCAGCAACCGAGCCAGCGAAGCACCCAAGCGCGAATCCTCGGCGGCCAGCTCGGCAGTTTCGCGGTTGGCGGCCAGCCAGCCATCCCACTGCGCTATCGCCTCGACATCCTGCTCTGCCCAGGCGTGCTGCAGGCGCGCCAGTACCGGCAGCTCGCAGCGGGTCAGGCCATCATCGAGCACGCCTTCCAGCCAGTCACCGAGGCTCTCTTCGTCATCTACCCAGCCCAGCTCGAAAGCGCTCTCGAGCCCCTGGGAGAAGGCAAAGGCCCCGATCGGCAGCGCCGGGCTGACCAATTGCAGCAGTCCCAGCAGCGCCAGATCGTCGCTCTGGGCCGTGACATTCACGGGTGTCGCCTCACGGGGCATGGTGATGCCCATGGCCGTGGTTATGGCTATGGTCATGGTCGTGGTCATGGCCATGACTGGGGTCGTCGTGGTCGTGACCATGAGCGTGTGAATGGCCGAGTTGGTTGTAGGCGCCTGGCTCGGGATCGAAAGACGCCTCATGCCGCTCCAGACTCGCTCCCAGCAACTCGGCCAGCTCTTCCAGCACGTGATCCGGTGGGAAGCGCACGTAACCACCTCGCCAGTCCTCGCCCAGCGCCAGTTGCACGTGACGATTGCCAAGGTGGTAGGCGAGCCGCGCCAGGGGCAAGCCCGCTTCGACCCGGGCGGTCACCACCGGCTCGTCGGCAGCCCTGACCCGCACGATCTCGCCGCTCTCGGCGCGCAGCCCCTCGCCATGGCGCAGTACCGGGCCACGGTCGAGAAACAGCCCCAGCTCGTGACCGGAGTCGCTCACCGCCTTGAGCCGACCGCGAATGCGCAGCTCATAGGGCAGCGTGAGGGTGTCGCTGGCCTGGCGCCCCTCGACGGGTCCCAGGCGTTCGATCAGTTTCAGCATTGCTATTGCCTCGTTGAGTTCAGGTCCTGGGCCAGCCTGGCGCCAGGCCGCACCCCGCCGAACCACCTCGCGCGACCGCTGGCAGTCCGGGCGAGACGATGCGGGCGATCTTCATGGATGAAGATCGAGGAAAGCCGGCACAGGGATGTGCCGTCTTTCCGACCGCAGGAGTCCGGCCGGGATGCCAGGGTTTCGGGCGCGTGGCGTGGTGAGCGCGGGGTTGCGAGCATGGCGTCATCCTCGAATGCTTCAGAACAGGTGGTAGCGCTGCGCCAATGGCAACTCGGTGGCCGGCTCACAGGTCAGTAGCTCGCCGTCACAGCGCACCTCGTAGGTCTGCGGATCGACGCTGAGCTCGGGGCAGGCGTCGTTGAGCTTCATGTCGCTCTTGCGCACCCCGCGCACGTTCTTGCAAGCCACCAGCGGGCTCTGCAACCCCAGCTTCTCCCCGATGCCGGCGTCCAGTGCCGCCTGGCTGACGAAACTCACGCGGCTCTGGCTCGCCGCCCGGCCGAAGGCGCCGAACATGGGGCGGTAGTGCACCGGCTGCGGCGTGGGGATCGAGGCATTGGGATCGCCCATCGGCGCCGCCGCGATCATGCCCGCCTTGAGGATCAGCGCCGGCTTGACGCCGAAGAAGGCCGGGCTCCACAGCACCAGATCGGCCAGCTTACCCACCTCGATGGAGCCCACCTCATGGGCGATGCCGTGGGTGATCGCCGGATTGATGGTGTACTTGGCGATGTAGCGCCGGGCGCGGAAGTTATCGGCGCCGAGCGCCTCGTCCTCCGGCAGCAGCCCGCGCTGCACCTTCATCTTGTGCGCGGTCTGCCAGGTACGACACACCACCTC
Source organism: Halomonas sp. KM-1 (assembly GCF_000246875.1). NCBI lineage: Bacteria > Pseudomonadati > Pseudomonadota > Gammaproteobacteria > Oceanospirillales > Halomonadaceae > Halomonas > Halomonas sp. KM-1. The sequence continues at coordinate 23,665 of NZ_BAEU01000117.1, read as the reverse complement.
CCCCACCCGCCCCATGGCCTGGGAGTCCGAGGCGATCATCGAGATCACCCCCATGTCCTGCAGGATGTCCTCAGCGGCAATGGTCTCGCGACGGATGCGCGAGTCGGCGAAGGCCACGTCCTCGGGAATGTTCGGGTCGAGGTGGTGGCACACCATCAGCATGTCGAGATGCTCGTCGATGGTGTTGATCGTGTAGGGCCGCGTCGGGTTGGTCGACGACGGCAGCACGTAGGGCTTGGAACAGGCAATCAGGATGTCCGGCGCATGGCCGCCACCGGCGCCCTCGGTGTGATAGGTGTGGATGCCGCGCTCCTTGAAGGCGGCCAGGGTATCCTCGACGAAGCCCGACTCGTTGAGGGTGTCGGTATGAATGGCAATCTGCACGTCGTACCTTTCGGCCACACCCAGGCAGGTATCGATGGAAGCCGGGGTGGTGCCCCAGTCCTCGTGCAGCTTGAGGCCGATCACCCCGGCCTCGATCTGCGCCTCGAGTGCCTCAGGCAAGCTGGCATTGCCCTTGCCAAGCAGGCCGACGTTCATCGGCAGCTCGTCCACCGCCTGCAGCATCCTACCGATGTGCCAGGCGCCCGGCGTACAGGTGGTGGCATTGCTGCCGGTGGCAGGTCCGGTGCCGCCGCCAAGCATGGTAGTGATGCCGCTCATCAACGCCTCTTCCACCTGCTGCGGGCAGATGAAATGGATGTGCGCGTCGATGCCGCCGGCAGTGAGGATCTTGCCCTCACCAGCGATCACCTCGGTGCCGGGGCCGATGACGATCTCCACATCGGGCTGGGTGTCGGGGTTGCCCGCCTTGCCGATGGCCGCGATACGGCCCGCCTGGATGCCCACATCGGCCTTGACGATGCCCCACCAGTCGAGGATCAGGGCGTTGGTGATCACGGTATCCATCACCGTGGCGTCGGCGCGCTGGCTCTGGCCCATGCCGTCGCGAATCACCTTGCCGCCGCCGAACTTAACCTCTTCGCCATAGTGGGTGGCGTCGCGCTCCACCTCGATCCACAGCTCGGTGTCGCCCAGGCGCACGCGATCGCCTACGGTGGGGCCGTACATGTCGGCATAGGCCTGCCGGCTGATGCTGGTGCTCATGCCTCACCTCCTTCAAGCGATCCCATTACCTCGCCGCGGAAACCGTAGATATGGCGACTGCCGGCAAAGGGGATCAACGTAACCTCACGGGTCTGGCCCGGCTCGAAGCGAATCGCCGTGCCCGCCGCCACGTCCAGGCGAAAGCCGCGCGCCCTCGTACGGTCGAAGACCAGTGCCGGGTTGGTCTCGGCGAAATGATAGTGGGAGCCGACCTGGATCGGCCGGTCGCCGGTATTGGCCACCTCCAGCGTGATCCGCTCGCGCCCGGCGCAGAGCTCGATCTCGCCGTCCTGTAATTGATACTCACCGGGAATCATGGATGGCTCCTTAGACAATCGGTGTATGCACCGTCACAAGTTTCGTTCCGTCAGGAAACGTGGCTTCGACCTGCACCTCGTGCACCATCTCGGCCACCCCGTCCATGACATCGTCACGGCCGAGGATCTCGCGTCCGTAGCTCATCAGCTCGGCCACGCTGCGCCCATCGCGCGCGCCTTCCATGATCTCGAAGCTGATCAGCGCCACGGCCTCGGGATAGTTGAGCTTGAGGCCGCGTGCCCGGCGTCGTTCGGCCAACTGGGCGGCGGAGAACAGCAGCAGCTTGTCCTTGTCTCTCGGGGTCAGTTCCATGCGTCTCTCCTGGTGAGTCAGGTGAACCAGATACGGGGCGGATGAGCGGGCACACCGATCAGCAGTGGCCTCAGGCAGGCCCAGGCTTGCCGGCAGATCTCCCAGGCTTCGTTGCGTTCATGACCCAGGTAACGCAACAACAGCACGCCGTGGCGCACGGTCACCGCCCAGCGCGGGCTCGCCGTTATCGCATCGCGCAGCGCCTCGATGGCTGCGGGTTCGTCGGCGAGACCCACGGCCCACAGGGTGGCCTGCACGCTGGCGCCACCCTGGCCCCAGCGACCGGCAAAGCGCGGATGTGCCGGGTCAAGCGGTTGGCGCTCCAGCCACAGTGGCTTGCCATCGCGAAACAGCCGGAAGCGCTGATCGATGCGTCCCGATACATAGGGCAGCCGGCTCGCCGGCCGGCCCAGCGCCAGCACTTCCCAGCCCAGGCAGCGTGCGCCCGCGTCGAGTTCGATGAGCGTCTCCTGCATGCCCCGCGAGCCATCGAAGGCGATGGTCTCCTGGGGCAGCCATTCGAGAATGCCGTGCGGCGATACCTTCAGGCTGGTGCGCTGTTCCCACGCCACGCCGTGGCTGTCGGCCCGGTAGAGCTTGTTGGCGGCCGGCGTGGTCAGCAGCGCATGGGCTTGCGCCTCGACCCGCGCGGCGATGCTCAAGGCATCACCGCTGACCAACCCGCCGGGCGGGTGCAGCAGGTAAACGTGGCAGGCGCCATCTCGCCCTTCCGGATAGAAAGGCCGCTGCACCCGCAGCGGGCCGCGGTGGCACGCCTCGACCATACGCGTGCGCCCATCGCGGCAGTCAAAGCCGAGCGCCAGCGACGCCGCCCAGTGACGCTCGGCATCGAAGCGATGGCCGGAGTGCGTTGCTGGCTTGGCGAAAGCAGAGGTGGCGAAAGCGGTCATTGGCGGCTCATGGCATGGCGTGTCTGACCAACCCTTCAGCAAGGGACGTACCAGCTTGGTGAATCGCCCCGACACGCTTTTATAAACAATGCCTTATAAAAAATTCGGCGGGGCGTATACACGTCCCACCGACTCTTTTTGGTGCGTCAGATCAGTAATTTCGCACCAATCTCGCGCGCCCTTGTCGCTAATAGCACCTTTCTGGTGCAGTCGTCGTCACAGCCGCCCTATACCGTCAGGTGTTCCTTGATCAGCGTATCGGAGAGTTCCGCGATCTCCCCCTTGGCCACCGGCCTGCCGCGATCCATGATCACGAAACGGTCGGCGTACTTACGAGCGAAAGGCAGCTTCTGCTCCACCAGCAGCACGGTGAGACCGTCCTCCTCGATCAGCTTGCGAATCACCTCGCCGATCAGGGTGACGATATTGGGCTGAATGCCCTCGCCCGGTTCGTCGAGGATCAACAAGCGGGGTTCGATCACCAGGGCACGACCGATGGCCAACTGCTGCTGCTGGCCGCCGGAGAGATCCCCGCCCCGGCGGTGCTCCATCTCCTTGAGCACCGGGAAGAGCTCATAGATGCGCTCCGGAATGGTGCGTCGACCATCTCCGCGAGCCGCCAGACCGGTGCGCAGGTTCTCCTCCACGGTCAGCAAGGGAAAAATCTGCCGCCCCTGGGGCACGTAGCCGATCCCGAGACGCGAGCGATCTTCCACCCGACGCTTGGTCAGCTCCACATCATCGGCATAGCGAATGCTGCCAGAGGAGACCTTCACCTCGCCCATGATGGCCTTCATCAGGGTAGTCTTGCCCACCCCGTTGCGGCCCATCACGCAGGTGCACTGCCCCGCTGGCACGGCCAGGTCGAGATCCCACAGGGTGTGGCTCTCGCCATAGAACTGGTTGAGCTTGTCGATTGCCAGCATTAGAGCGTCTCCTCCTCGACTTCGGCGCCGAGGTAGACTTCGATCACCCGTGGGTCACTGGAGACCTGATCCATGCTGCCCTCCGCCAGTACGCTGCCCTGATGCAGCACCGTCACCTTGCGCGCGATGGAGCGCACGAAACCCATATCGTGCTCGACCACGACAACAGATTGTTTTCCCGCCAACCCGGTGAGCAGTTCGGCGGTACGCTCCATCTCCTGCTCGGTCATGCCGGCCACCGGTTCGTCCACCAGCAGCAGACGCGGTCGTTGCATCAGCAGCATGCCGATCTCCAGCCACTGCTTCTGGCCGTGGGAAAGAATGCCCGCCGGGCGGGCGTGCAGCGCCTTCAGGCCGATGATCTCCAGCACCTCGTCGATGTGATCACGTATCTCACCGTTCATGCGCGCAGTGAGCGTGGGCAGGATGCGCTTGTCGGCGGCCATCGCCAGCTCCAGGTTCTCGAACACCGTGAGCACCTCGAACACCGTCGGTTTCTGGAACTTGCGGCCGATGCCGAGACTGGCGATATCCGGCTCGTTCATGCTCAGCAGGTCGTGACGGCTGCCGAACCACACCTGGCCGCTGTCGGGCCGGGTCTTGCCGGTGATGATGTCCATCATGGTGGTCTTGCCGGCGCCGTTGGGTCCGATGATGCAGCGTAGCTCGCCGTCGTCGATGGTCAGGTTGAGATCGTTGATCGCCTTGAAGCCGTCGAAGCTGACCGTCACATCCTCCAGGTAGAGGATCGGCCCGTGCCGCACGTCTACCGGCGACTCCGCGGGCACCAGAAAATCGAATACCCGATCACGGCTGGCCAGGGAACGCAGAATGCTCATGCCGATGCCTCCTTGCCGGAAAACGAACCGTCAGCGTCGCGACGGCGGCGTAGCCTGAGCGCCAGCAGCCCTGCCACGCCCTTGGGCAGGAACACCGTGACCAGCACGAAGAGTCCGCCCAGGGCGAACAGCCAGGCGTCCGGCATCGCCCCGGTGAATACCGTCTTGGCGTAGTTGACCAGTATCGCCCCGATCACTGCCCCGTAGAGCGTCGCCCGTCCGCCGAGGGCCACCCACAGCACGATCTCGATGGAGAACAGCGGCGAGAACTCGCTGGGGTTGATGATGCCGACCTGAGGCACGTAGAGCGCCCCGGCAAGCCCCGCCAGCATGGCCGAAACCACGAACACGAACAGCTGGAAGCGCTCGACCCGATAGCCGAGGAAGCGCGTGCGAGCCTCGGCATCACGGGTCGCCACACACACCCGACCCAGCTTGCTGGTGACGATGGCCCGACACAGCACGTAGCCCAGCGCCAGCGCCACGCCTGAGGCCAGAAACAGGCCCAGCCGGGTCTCGCTGCTGCGCAGGTTGAAGCCCAATAACTCACGGAAGTCGGTCAAACCGTCGCTACCGCCGAAGCCCATCTCGTTGCGGAAGAAGGCTAGCATCAGGGCGAAGGTGAGCGCCTGGGTGATGATCGACAGGTAGACCCCGGTGACCCGCGAACGGAATGCCAGGAATCCGAACACCAGCGCCAACGCTCCCGGCACCAGCAGCACCATCAAAAAGGCGAACCAGGCCATGTCGAAGCCCAGCCAGTACCACGGCAGACTGTCCCAGTTGAGGAACACCATGAAATCGGGCAGCACCGGGTGGCCATAGACGCCGCGGTCGCCGATCTGACGCATCAGGTACATGCCCATGGCGTAGCCGCCCAGAGCGAAGAAGGCGCCGTGCCCGAGGCTCAAGATACCGAGATAGCCCCATACCAGATCCACCGCCACCGCCAGCAGCGCATAGCTCAGATACTTGCCGAACAAGTTAACGGTATAAGCATTGACATAGAGGGGATGCCCCGGTGGCAGCGCCACATGCAGCAACGTCACCAGCGTCATGGCGGCCAGCAGCACGCCGAGAAAGATCAGCGTCGAGCGCTCACCGAACGGCCGTAGCAACCAGAGTCGAGAAGAATCCATGGATCAGCCCTCCGCCGCCCGGCCCTTCTGCGGGAAGAGTCCGCGGGGGCGCTTTTGAATGAACAGGATGATGAACACCAGCACGATGATCTTGGCCATCACGGCCCCGGCCCAGGGTTCGAGAACCTGATTGATCACGCCCAGCGAGAGGCCCGCCACCAGGGTGCCCCACAGATTGCCGACGCCGCCGAACACCACCACCATGAAGGAGTCGATGATGTAGTTCTGGCCCAGGTTGGGCCCCACGTTGGTGAGCTGGCTGAGCGCAACGCCGGCCAGCCCCGCCACTCCGGAACCCAGGGCAAAGGTGAGAATGTCGACTCGGGTGGCGCGGATGCCCATGGAGCGCGCCATGGCGCGGTTCTGGGTCACCGCCCGCACCTCGAGCCCCAGGCGGGTACGGCGCATGATCAGCATCAGTGCAGCGAACACCACCAGGGCGAAGCCGAGCACATACATACGGTTGAGCGTCAGAGAGAGCGCATCGTTGACGGCGATGGAGCCGCTCATCCACTCCGGTGTGATCACGGTACGGTTGAGCGGTGAAATACCGGTGCGCACCAGTTGCTGCAGGATCAGACTGATGCCGAAGGTGGCCAGGAGCGTTTCCAGCGGCCGCCCTTTCAAGAACTGAATGACGCCGCGCTCGATGGCGATACCCGCCAGCGCCGCGACCATGAACCCGGCGGGAATCGCCAGTATCAGGGCCAGCCCCGGCTGACCGGGTAGCAGTTGCTGCATGGCCCAGGTGGTATAGGCGCCCAGCATGATCAGCTCGCCGTGGGCCATGTTGATCACCCCCATCACCCCGAAGGTGATGGCCAGGCCGATGGCGGCGAGCACCAGCACCGAGCCGAGCGAAAGGCCGAAGTAGAGCGTCTCGGCGGCGCGGTTGACCTTGAGCATCTGTTCGATGCCGTTCAATGCCTCTCGGGCGGCGTCGGCCACGATCGGATCGTCGCCGTTGGTGGCACGGTTGAGGGCCACACGTACCCGGGAGTGCAGGCTGCCTTGCAGATCGTCTATGGCCTCGAGCTCACCCTGTTCGAGACGGTAAATTGCCAGTGCCTGAACCAGGCGTCCGCGCACCCGCGCATCAGGCTCCTCTTCAATTACCTCGGCCAGCGGACCGGCCAGATCGCCATCGACTTCACCCAGCAGACGCTCGGCGGAAGCGCGGCGCAGCCCGACGTCGGCGGCGTAGAGATCGACCACGGCAATGGCACTGCGCAGCTGGTTACGCAGCGCGTTGTTGATGCCGATGCGGTCCAGCTCGCGGCGAGACATCTGGCCCAGCGGCTCACCGCTCAGCGCATCCTGTACCGGCCAGTCACGTCCGGTATTGTCCAGCACCACCACGAAGCGGCCGTCACCGGCGCGCTGCAGGCGGCCGTCGAGCAGCGCCTGCAGCCAGTCGCGGGCGCGGGGATCGTCGCTGTGCACGATGGCATCGATGGCATCGCCCTTGGCGGGAAACGAATCGACATCCAGCGCCTCGAGCAGCGTCATGGCGGCGACATCGTCGTTCGGCGCGGCTTCCTGGGCCGCAGCGGGGGTCGTGATGGAGAGGCCGAGCACCAGCACGAGGCTCAGAGCGAGAGCCAGCAGCCATGAGCCCCGGCTCTGGGAGGTACGTTCATCCTCGGCGGCATCGGTGCCGGCCCTCGCCCCGGCCGTCGCTGGCCCAAGCATGGGGGGGTATCTCATCGGAGCGTTCCTCGGAAACGATGGAGAAGGCGTGCTCCCCCGCTGCACTTGGGCAGCGGGGGGCGGGGTACTGCTTACTCGGCGAGCGCCGCTTCGGCCTCTTCGGCCGCCGTGCTGCCACCACAGCGACCGGTAGCGACATTGAAGTTGCCGCAGCGCATCGGCGCCTGCCAATCGGCCATCAGATCGCGGGAGCCCGGCAGGTAATCGGACCAGGCATCGCCGGCAACCGTGGAGGGCGTCTGCCATACGATGTCGAACTGGCCGTTGTCCTGGATCTCACCGATCAGCACCGGTTTGGTGATGTGGTGGTTGGGCATCATCGCCGCATAGCTGCCGGAGAGATTGGGTACCACCACGCCAATGATGGCGTCCTTGATGGCATCGGGATCGGTGGTGCCTGCCTTGCGTACCGCCTCGGCCCACATGTTGAAGCCGATGTAATGGGCCTCCATCGGATCGTTGGTCACCGCCTCTTCGTCGCCGGTCCACTCGATCCAGGCGTCGATGAAGTCGTAGTTGGCATCGGTGTCCACGCTCATGAAGTAGTTCCAGGCGGCCAGATGGCCGACCAGCGGTGCAGTGTCGACACCGGTCAGTTCCTGCTCACCCACCGAGAAGGCGATGACGGGGATGTCGCCGGCGTCCACGCCCTGGTTGCCCAGCTCACGGTAAAACGGCACGTTGGCGTCGCCGTTGATGGTGGAGACCACCGCGGTGGGCTTGCCCTCGCTGCCGAAGCGACGCACCTCGGCGACGATGTTCTGCCAGTCGCTGTGCCCGAAGGGGGTGTAGTTGATCATGATGTCGTCATCCGCCACGCCGTGCTCTTCCTTGAGGTAGGCCTCGAGGATGCGGTTGGTGGTACGCGGATAAACGTAGTCGGTGCCGAGCAGCGCGAAGCGCTCGATTCCCATCTCGTTGATCAGGTAGTCCACGGCCGGAATGGCCTGCTGGTTGGGGGCCGCCCCGGTGTAGAAGACGTTCTCGGAAGACTCCTCACCCTCGTACTGCACGGGGTAGAACAGCAGACCGTTGAGCTCCTCGAACACCGGCAGCACCGCCTTGCGCGATACCGAGGTCCAGTTGCCGAAGACCACATCCACTTGGTGCTGTTCGAGCAACTCACGAGCCCGCTCGGCGAACAGTGGCCAGTTCGAGGCCGGATCCACCACCACAGCTTCGAGCTGACGTCCCAGCAGACCGCCCTGCTCGTTCTGCTGCGCGATCAGCATCTCCACGGTATCTTTAAGGGTCGATTCGCTGATGGCCATGGTGCCGGATAGCGAGTGCAGGATGCCCACCTTGATGGGGCCTTCCTCGGCCAGGGCCTGACTGGCGGACGCGAGGGAAACCGCTGCCATCAGAGCCAGGGTGGTGGAACGAAACGGGAAAGGCATGATGCGTCGGGAAGCGTTCAAGCGAACCTCCTTGCGCCCTCTGAGGGAGGGACTTGTTGTGAGGGATCATGTGCAGCCGGCATTGGCTACACAGCGCTAGGCATCCTGTCGTTGCAAAGCGTGCGCCATGATGCGGCAAGCTCTAAAAATTCTTTGCGTGACATTTAGTTGCACAAAGCTGCCAAGTAAAAATGAATCACCTACGCACCTCAGACGTGCAGCTTTGGGCGCCATGAACGCGCCGCGACGGAGCGGCTGCACCACCACGAAGCACCATGGCGGTGCAGTGGGAAGAAGCGGAAACGAAAGCGGGGGCGCCGATCGCTCGGCACCCCCGTTTCAAAGGCAGGAAGGTTCGGGTTGTCAGACGCTGCGGCGTGCCATCATGCGCTTGATCAGCGGCAGAGTCAGCGACAGCGCGGCAATGATCAGCAGCCACATGGAAATCGGCTTGTCGATGAAGATCGACCAGTCACCGCCGGAGATCTGCAGCGCCCGGCGCATGGACTCCTCCATGATGTCGCCGAGAATCAGCGCCAAGATCAGCGGAGCGGCCGGGAAGCCGAACAGGCGCATGCCCAGCCCCAACAGGCCGAAGCCGAGCAGGAGCAGCAGATCGAAGACGCTGAAGCTCATGCCGTAGACACCAAGCATGCAGAAGATAAGGATCAGCGACAGCAGCAACGGTCGAGGCATGTCGAGGATCTTGGCGATCAGCGGTATCAGCGGCAGGTTGAGCACCAGCAGGAAAATGTTACCCAGGTACATGCTCGCCACCACGCCCCAGAAGACGTCAGGACGGTCCACCAGCATGGCCGGACCGGGCGATACACCCATCACCAGCAGCGCACCCAGCAGCACCGCGGTAGAGCCGGAGCCGGGCACGCCCAGGGTCAGCAGTGGCACGAAGGAGCCGGTACAAGCCGCGTTGTTGGCCGACTCCGGCGCCGCTACGCCCTTGATGTTGCCCTTGCCGAAGGTGTCTCCATCCTTGGCCAGACGCTTCTCCATGCTATAGCCCAGGAAGGAGCCGATGGTGGCGCCAGCCCCCGGCAGCACACCGGTGAAGAAACCCAGGATCGAGCTACGGCCGATCGGTGCCGCGATCTCCTTCACTTCCGACTTCGACAGCTTGAGCGAGCCGATGGCATTGCGCGGCTGCTCCTTGCCACCACCGCCTCTGAGCAGCATGAAGAACACCTCGGTCAGGGCGAATATACCCAGCGCCACGACCAGGAAGTCGATGCCATCCAGCAAATGCACGGTGCCGAAGGTGAAACGCTCGGTACCGGTCTGCAGGTCGATACCCATGATCGAGATCATCACCCCGACCACGGCAGCGATCAGTCCCTTGATCAGCGACTTGTCGGACAGCGACACCACTGCGGTAAGGCCCAGCACCATCAACGAGAAGTATTCGGCGGGGCCGAAGCTTACCGCTACCCGACCCAGCAACGGCGCCACCAGCATCAGGAAGATGATGGAAACGGTGCCGCCAATGAACGACGCGTAGGCGGCAATGGCCAGCGCCTTGCCCGCCATGCCCTGCTTGGCCATGGGATAGCCGTCGAAGGAGGTCGCCACCGTACCTGCCACGCCAGGGGCATTGAGCAGGATCGACGAGGTCGAGCCGCCGAAGATCGCACCGTAGTAAACCCCCGCCATCAGGATCAGGCCCGAGGACGGCTCCATGCCAAAGGTCAGCGGAATCATCAGCGCCAGGGCGCTGATCGGCCCCAGACCCGGCAGCATGCCGATGATGGTACCGGCAAAGACGCCGGCAAAGACGTAGAGGATATTGATCGGCTCCAGCGCGATGCTGAAGCCGTACATCAGATTATTGAAAGCTTCCATGGGCTCACTCTCCGGCCAGTCAGATCGGCAGCACGCCGGTGGGTAGATAAACGCCCATGATGCGCGTCATGGTCAGATAGAGCCCCAGCACCACGCCCAGCGCCGTGGCCAGATTGACCCAGTGGCGACGGTAGCCGTAGTAAGCCGCCAGCCCGAAGACCAGGGCGACGGAAGTTAACACGAAGCCCACCGGCACCAGCAGCAATGCGTAGAGCGCCAGAGCGATGGCCGTGACCACCACACGCGCCCAGGGCCGCAGCAGCAATGGCTGCTGAAGTTCATTGGGATCCAGCGCTTCCGGCACGTCCTTGGCCTTGGGTTTCTCGAGAAACAGCAGCACCGAAAGCCCCAGCAACGTGAAGCCAAGCACCTTGGGGAAGAGGTCGGAATCGATCGGGCGCGGCAGCGGAAAGGAGGGAATCTGCCAGGCCATGGCCAGATAACCTACCGACAGCAGCGCCAGCAAGAGAGCAATGACCTGGTTGGAGTTGAGTCGTGTCATGGGAGTCGGTCCCGGGCTACCACCGCGTGAGCAGCGCCCAAGTTCTTGGCGTTCGAGAATGCCCGGACCTCGCTAGGCGAGGCCCGGACCCGGGAAGCGAAAATCGCGAAGCGTTGGTGGGTTATTCGCCCAGCAGGCCGAGGTCGCCCAGAATGGTGCTGAACTGCTCTTTCTGCTCATCGAGGAAAGTGCCGAACTCTTCGCTGTCCTGATAGGCATCGATCCAGCCCAACTGGTCGCGAGCCTGCTGCCAGCCGTCAGTCTCGAGCATCTGAGCGAACAGATCTTCGTAGTAGGCGACCGCCTCGGCCGGCATGTCCGGGGTGCCCATCACGCCGCGCCAGATATCGAAGGTGTAATCGATATCCTGCTCCTGGTAGGTCGGCACCTCCGCCAGAGCACCACTCAGACGCTCGGGGGCGGATACGCCCAGCGCGCGGATCTGGCTGTTCTCGCCGAGCTGACCGGAGGCTTCGCCGGCACCAGTGATCACCGCTTGCACGTGGCCGCCCATCAGGCTGGTCATGGCTTCGCCACCGCCAGAGAACGGGATGTAGTTGACGTCGGAAGCGTTCAGACCCGCCGCCGCCGCCAGACCGGCCATGGAGATGTGGTCCATGGAGCCCGGGGCGCTGCCGCCACCGACGCTGAGCTGGGGATTCTGTTCCATGGCTTCGATCAGCGACGGCAGATCCTCGTAGGGAGAGTCGTTGCGCACCAGCACGATGGAGTAATCGGTGATCAGCCTGGCAATAGGCGTGAAGTTGGTGTGGTCGTAGCGGGACGCACCGGCCAGCGGCACCAGAATCATCGGCGGACTGGTGGCGAACAGCTTGTGCGGGTTGCCGCTGTCACGGGCGATCTGGGCCCAGGCCACCGCACCGCCGCCGCCCGGTACGTTGATGGCACCGAAGCTGCGCTCGGCCAGCCCCTCTTCCTGGATGACGCGGGAGGTGGTGCGCACCAAGGTGTCCCAGCCGCCGCCGGGGTTGGCCGGGGCGATGAACTCGATATTGCGGGTCGGGGTCCACTCGTCGGCCTGAGCCGCACTGCTCATGCCCACCACCGCAGCGAGCGGCAGCACGATGGCACTGAAACGGGTGAGGTGTTGCTTGGCAGTCATGGCGTTCTCCTGGATAGGATCTTGTTGTGACAGCGGGTCTGATGCCCACGTACAGGTTGAACGTTAGAAGAACCAGATACGAAGCGGCAAGTTTATGGGCATAAACGATAAATTGTTCGTTGTGAGCATTTTGTTCATTTTGCTCACGGGGCGCCCTACCACCCTCAGCCCTCTTCGCACCAGGCCGCCGCATCACCTACCAGGCGGTAGCGTCTTTCAGGTCTCCCTACATCACCGTAGCCCAGTTCTGCGCCAACTACCTGCACCGACACCAGAAATTCCAGATAGCGTCGTGCAGTGGAACGGCTCGCCCCCATGGCACGTGCCACGTCCATGGCCGCCAGAGGCTTGCCGGCGCTGCCCAGCGCCGCCACCACGGCACGCAACGTCAGACGATCGATGCCCTTGGGCAGGCTACGCGCGGCACTACCCGACGTCCCCTCCGGTCGCAGCCTGGCCAGTACCCGGTCGAGTTCCTCTTGATTGAGCTCGTGACGTGCCGCCAAGGCTTCGCGCTCACGACGAAAGCGAGCCAGCATCTGCGCCATGCGCGCCGCCTCGACCGGCTTGATCAGGTAGTCGAAGATTCCCCCGCGCAGCGCCTCGGAAATGGTATCGACCTCCCTCGCCGCGGTGATCATGACGATATCCACGTGCACATGATCCCGGCGCAGCGCCCATAGCAGTTCCAGCCCTTCCACATCGGGCAGGTAGGCATCCAGCAGCACCAGATGGACCTCTACTGCGTGTTGCGCCATCAGCTCACGCGCTTCGGCGCCACTGCGAGCCATCCCCACGACTCGGAAGCCCTGGCTCTGCTCGATGAAGGCACGATGTATCTCGGCGATGCGAAAATCGTCTTCGATGATCAGGATGCCGTATTCTTCAGGCGTCGAGCCTGCCTCGTACATTCTCTCCCCCATAAATCTTGGCATTATGATAATGGGTGGTCGGCTTGCGCCGGCTGCACGGTGCGACACAGAGAGCGAGAGAGCACCACCGTGAAACAGGCACCGCCCAGTTCGCTTTCCTCCAGCGTGATCGCTCCACCATGTTCGCGACACAGACGATTGACCAGCGCCAGACCGATGCCGCGGTGCTTGCCGGGCTTGGTGGAAAAACCTTCCTTGAAGATCGCCTCGACGTGTTCGGGCGGCACGCCGGGGCCGTTGTCCTCCACTTCGATCAGCACCTGTTCACCGAGATCGGTGAAGAACAGCCGCACCTGCCCCTTTGCCCCACCCTGACGCACCGCATGGAAGGCGTTGTCGATCAGGTTGCCGATCACCGTCATGACGACTTCCTGGCCGGTGAGGGTCAGCGCGGTGGAGAGCGAACTCTGCTCGTCGATCTCGAGATGTACGTCGAGCTCCCGCGCCCGGGTCAGCTTGCCCAGCAGCGTGCCGCTGACCACCGGGTCGGCCACGTGCTTCATCAGGAAAGTCATCTGGGCCTGCTGACGCTCGCTCTCCTGGTGAATCAGGGCCAGGGCGTCTTCGACTCTGTCGAGCTGCAGCATGCCCGAAATGGTGTAGAGCTTGTTGGAATACTCATGGGCCTGGGCGCGCAGCATGTCCACGTCGCGGCTGGCAGCGCTCAGTGCATCGGAGAGCTCGACGATCTCGCGGCGACTGCGGAACGTCGCCACCGCCCCTTCCACTTCGCCGGCGTCGACGATCGGCACCCGGTTCACCACCACGGGATGATCGCCCAGCCACATCTCCTGATCGAACTGCCGCTCGCCCCGCTCCAGCACCTCGGAGAGACGCGAGTTGGGCACCAGCTCCTGGATCGGCCGCCCCAGCACCTCTTCCTCAGGTGGCAGACCGAGGAAGCGCCGGCCCTGCTGATTCACCAGGGTGATCTGCCCTTCGCGGTTCACCGCCAGAATCCCCTCGTGAATCGACTGCAGGATCGCCTCCTTCTCCATCGCCAGCCGCGCGATCTCGTAGGGCTCCAGGCCGAGAATCACCTTCTTCAGATGGCGCGAGAGCAGGTAGGCACCGGCGAAGCCGAACACGATCATCAGCGCCACCAGCCACCACCCCAGGCTGGTGTGCTCGACCACGTCCATGGCCACGCGGTCGAGCATGAAGCCCACCGAGACGATGCCGATGATGTTGCCTTCGGCATCGAATACCGGGGTCTTGCCGCGCATCGCCTTGCCCAGCGAGCCGACCGCCTCGGAGACGTAGGACTCGCCGTGCAGCAGTGCCCGGTCATTGTCGCCGCCGACCATGGACTCGCCCAGGCGCTCCGGCAAGGGATGGGAGTAGCGCAGGCTCTCGGTATTGCCCACCACCACGTAGCGGGCTCCGGTTTCGCGGCGGATGCGTTCGGCGATGGGCTGGATGGTGGCGCTGGGATCGGGGTCGTCGAAAGCGGCGATCAATTCGGGGATGCTGGCCACGCTGAGCGCCACGGCCAACGCGCGCTCGCCCATCTGGTGGCTGATGATCTCGCCCTTGCGATGATTGAGATAGGCGCCCTGGGCCAGCAGCATGGCGGCGAGCAGCACACCTACCAGCAACATCACCTGCAGGCGAAAGCTGCGCGTCAGCCAGTTGCGCCGCGCCCGGCCGCGACGCAGACCTTGTAACTCGGCAATGGATTCACTGCGCGGGGATGACATGAGCGAAGCCCGACGTGAACGAAAGCGTCATTGTCGCATGGCTGGACGGCCGAGGCATCCGCCGGCCGGGCTCGCTCACTCCGGCGTCAGGCGCACGTTCACCACACCGGGTCCGATCATGTCGAGTTCCTCCGCCGCGCGGCGCGAGACGTCGATGACCCTGCCGCGTACGAAGGGGCCGCGGTCGTTGATGCGCACCACCGTCTCACGACCGTTGTCCAGTCGCGTGACGCGCACATGGGTGCCGAACGGCAGGCTGCGGTGGGCCGCCGTCAGTGCATTGCGGTCGTGGCGTTCACCGCTGGCGGTCTGGCGGCCGTGATAGCGGTCGGCATAGAACGATGCCTGGCCCTGCTCACCGTTCCAGCCGGACGGTGCCGAGACGCGCTCGCCCTGCCCGCCGCCGCGCCCGGCACAGCCGGCGATCAGCACGGACATGAACAACACGAGCGCGACTCTCATCATCTCTCTCACCTCGCAGGACGTTCCCAACGAACCGGCCCGACATTAGCTCCAAGCTCGACGACAGGCAAGCACTCAGCCGGCCAGGGTGCGCCGCAGCCTTGGGCTCACCAGCTCACCGAGCAGGGTGACCAGCGCCAGCACGCCCAGCAGCCAGGGCCAGTGCATGCCGAACTCCAGACGCGCGATACCCAACGCATCGACGAAGATCACCAGAATGCCCAGCGGGCTGACGTAGCGCACCATGAACAGCCACAGTGCATGCCAGTGGGCCGAGAGGCCCAGTTCCTCGCGGAAGCTCTCGCTCTTCAGCACGAAGCCGGCCAGCAGCGCCATGCCCAGGCCGCCCAGCGGCATCATCCAGCGCGAGGTGAGGTAGTCCAGCCAGTCGAAGAAGTGGCGGCCGGCCAGGGCCCAGTCCGCCCCCAGATTGAACGACAGCATCGCCAGGGTGCTCACCAGCCACAGCACGAGCCCGGTGCCCCAGGCCGCCGTACGCCGGCTGATGCCCTTGTTGTCCACCAGCCAGGAGACGGTGGCCTCGACCATGGAGATCGACGAGGTCAGCGCCGCCATGGAGAGCATGACGAAGAACAGGATGCCGAACAGCGTGCCCAGCGGCATGGCCTGGAACGCCAGCGGCAGGCTCATGAAGATCAGGCCCGGCCCCTCGCCGGGGTTCATGCCGTTGGCGAAGATGATGGGGAAGATCGCCAGCCCCGCCATCAGCGCCACCAGGGTATCGGCGATTGCCACACTGAAGGTGGTGCGTGCGATGGAGGTACGCGACGGCAGATAGCTGCCGTAGGTGAGGATGGCCCCCGAGGCCAGCGACAGGGTGAAGAACGCATGGCCCAGGGCGGCCAGCATGCCGTCGCTGGTCAAGCTGCCGGCGTTGAACGAGAACAGGAAACGCCAGGCCTCGCCGAAGCCGCCGGAGAAGATGCCGTAACCGATCAGTATCAGCAGCATGATGACCATACCCGGCATCATCCAGCTGACGCTGCGCTCGATGCCCGCCTGTACCCCCTTGCCCACGATCAGCATGGTCAGCAGCGTCACCAGGGTGCTCCAGAACCCGAGGTTGAAGGGGTTCTCGTTATTGGCGACGAAGATCGCCACCATGTCGTCCACGCCACTGCCGATGAGCTGGCCGGTCACCATCTTCCACAGATAGGAGAACGACCAGCCGGCCACCACCACGTAGAAGGAAAGAATCATGAAGCCGGCCAGCATCGCCATCCAACCCAGCAACGACCACAGCGGCGAACGCCCCGACTCCGTCACCACGCGGCGTACCGCATCGATGGGGCTGCCGCGGCCGCGCCGACCGAAAGCGATTTCGGTCATCATAACCGGCACGCCCACCGCCAGGATGCAGGCCAGATAGACCAGCACGAAAGCGCCGCCGCCGTGCTCGCCGGTGATATAGGGAAACTTCCAGATATTGCCCAGGCCGACGGCAGAGCCGGTCGCCGCCAGCACGAAGCCCCAGCGGCCCAGCCACTGAGCGCGAGGTTGTTGGGTAGTCGTCATCGTGTCACCAGGGGGAGTTGTTATCGCGCGGACGCAGCAATATGCCCGCCATATTGTCAGGTTTGCAACGTCATTTATTGTCTAGCATTGTAATTCCATGACATCTGCCTGAGGACAGATAAAAAAACGGCTCCCGTCCGATGGGGCGGGAGCCGTGGCGTGGATCAGTCGGCCTTGAGAACGCCGCGCCGGATCTGATCCTCTTCGATGGATTCGAACAGGGCTTTGAAGTTGCCCTCGCCGAAACCGTCATTGCCCTTGCGCTGGATGATCTCGAAGAAGATCGGACCGATCACGGTCTCGGTGAAGATCTGCAGCAGTACGCCTTCGTCCGGACCGCCGTCGATCAGCAGGCTCAGCTCGCGCAGGTCCTCGACGTTCTCTTCGTGGTTGGGCACGCGAGAATCGACCTTCTCATAGTAGGTGTCCGGGGTGGTGAGGAAGGTCACGCCGTTGGCGCGCAGGCCGCGCACCGTGGCATAGATGTCGTCGGTGGCCATGGCCAGGTGCTGGATGCCCTCGCCGTTGTACTCGCGCAGGAATTCGGCGATCTGCGAGGTGTCGTCGGCGGACTCGTTGATCGGAATATGCATCTTGCCGCAGGGCGCGGTCATGGCACGGGAGTGCAGGCCAGTCTTCTTGCCCTTGATGTCGAAGTAGCGGTTCTCGCGGAAGTTGGCGATCTCGGTGTAGAAATCGGCCCACACGTCCATCTGGCCGCGGTCGACGTTGTGGGTTAGGTGATCAAGCACCTTCAGGCCCACGCTGTTGTCGTTGGGCGAACGGCCGGGAATCGGCTCGAAGTCGATGTCGTAGATGGTGCGTCCTTCGCTGTCGACCTTGTTGTCGACGAAGTAGAGCAGCGAGCCACCGATGCCGCGCACCGCGGGAATGCCCACCTCACCGGGGCCGATCGGGTTCTCCACCGCCTCGGCACCGTGGGCCAGGGCGTATTCGAAGGCCTGCTTGGCATCGGCCACCTTCCAAGCCATGGCGCAGGCACAGGGGCCGTGCACCTTGGCAAACTCGGCAGCATGGCTGTCGGGCTCGGCGTTGAGCACGAAGTTGACGTTCTCCTGCTGGAACAGGAACACCTGCTTGGAGCGGTGCTTGCGCGTCTCGGTGAAGCCCATGCGATTGAACAGCGCACGCAGTTCCTCGATACCTTCGGCGCTGGGGGCGCTGTACTCGACGAACTCGAAGCCGTTGGTACCGATCGGATTGTCTTGTGAAATCGGTGAAACGGTCTTGGCGGGTGCGTTCATTGTTTCCTCCAGGGGGTGGACATTGTTGTGCAAGCGCAGTGTCTGCGTCGGGTTCGGCACCCCTCGAGGTGCCGACTGGTGACTCCAGACTAGTGCGCGCCCTCTCCCCGAGAAACGCCCGGCGAGCGCCTTTGGCAGCGCCCGCTGGGGATAACTCGCCTGCGCCATGTAAAAGAACCCTTACAGCCGATCCAGGTGCGGCGACAGCGCACTTCGGGCGGTGCGATATCGTGACAGGGCGTAAAGCCCTCTTTACACCGGAGCCACTAAGGCATCATGGAGCCACTCGCCAACCTCCACGCCACCCAGGCCAGAATGAGCCCGATCACCAGGTCGATGGCGCGCCACACTCGCGGACTGGCCAGCCGTGGCGCCAGCCAACCCGCTGCCGCGGCCAGACCGAAGAACCAGCCGAATGAAGCCATCGCCGCACCGATGAAGAAACCCAGCGGACTCGGCTGCACCGCGCCGATGGCGCCGAGCAGTACCACCGTTTCGAGATAGACCTGCGGATTGAGCAGGGTCACCGCCAGCGTTGCCGCCAGAGCGGCCTGCCACGACTGGATGCCGCCGCCACCCGCTACCAGCGCCTGGCCGATGAAGACCCGACGAAACGCTAGCGATGCCTGCCAGGCCAGGAAGGCGGCACCGGCCCAACGCGCCACTTCCATCAGCGTCTCCTGCTGGGCGATCAATATGCCCAGGCCCAGCACGCCGACACCGACCAGCAGCCAGTCGCACAGTGCACAGACCCCGGCCACCAGCCAGGCATGCTGCCGGCGCAGGCTCTGCTGCAGCACGAAGGCATTCTGGGCACCGATGGCGACGATCAGCCCGGCGCAGATCAGCAACCCGTTGAGCCATGACAACCACATCGTTTTTTCTCCCTGGCAAGTCGATGCCGCCAAGGCTAAGCTCTCTGCCATAATTAGAGAAATGAATAAAACAACTAGGGAATAAGCATTACTGATGCTCGACTACAAACTGCTCGAGGCGCTGGTGGCGGTGATCGATCAAGGCGGTTTCGAACGCGGCGCGCGATATCTGGGGCTCACGCAATCAGCGGTGTCGCAGCGTATCAAGCTGCTCGAGGCGCGCCTGGGCCAGCCGGTGCTGGTGCGCAGCCCACGCCTCGCGCCCACCCCGCTGGGGCGGAAGCTGCTCAACCATGCCCAGCAGGTACTGCTGCTGGAAGGCGACCTGCTCGGCGAGGTGCCGGCGCTCGGCAGCGGCGAGCAGCGCCTGCGCCTGGCGATCAACGCCGACAGCCTGGCTACCTGGTGGCCGGAGGCCATCGGACGCTTCTGCGAGCGTCATCCCGTGCTGTTCGATCTGGTAGTGGAGGATCAGGAGGTGGCGTTAAAGCGCATGCGCGACGGTGACGTGGCCGGCTGCATCTGCGACTCGCCCACGCCAGTGCAAGGCGCACGCAGCCACCCACTCGGCAGCATGCGCTATCGCGCCCTGGCCAGCCCCAGCTTCGTGGCACGCCATTTCGGCGATGGCGTAACCCCGGAGGCGCTGCGCCGGGCGCCGGCCATCGTGTTCGGCCCCGACGACCGCCTGCAACATCGCTACCTGGCCATGCACGGTGTGGAGCCGCCCTTCCCCCATCACCTCTGCCCTTCTTCGGAGGGTTTCGTCGGCCTGGCCCTGGCCGGACTCGGCTACGGCATGGTGCCGGAGCGTCAGGCCCAGCGCGAACTGAGCGAGGGCCGGCTGCAGGAGATCGACGCGGGACCACACCTGGCCGAGGGCCGGCTGATCGATCTCTCGCCGGGCCAGGTGATCGACGTGCCGCTCTACTGGCACCACTGGCGCCAGGGCGGCAAGGTGCTCGACACCCTCACCGACCACCTGCTGCGCCTCGGCGATGCCTGGCTTACGCCGCTCTCCAAGATATAAGCGCCACGGTCTGCACGGCGAGGAACGAAGCGCTCAACCGTTACGCAGCTTGGTCTCGACACTCGAAACCTTGTCGGCCATGGACTGCTCGCGGTCGGTGCGGGTACCCAGCTTGATGGTGGTGGTGATACGCGGCGCACCCATCTCGTGCACCACCTCGTGGCAGCGCTTGACCACCGCCATCACCTCATCCCACGGCCCCTCGATGTTGGTGCCGTAGGCGTGCATGTTGTGTTCCAGGCCCGAGGCCTCGATCACCCGCTGACAGGCGGCGATCTGCGGCGAGACCGACACGCCCACTCCCAGCGGGACGACGCAGAGATCGATGATGACGTGCATGGCAAGACGCTCCTTCTACAATTCACCAAATCAAGATATTCGTAACCGGCACATCAATGAGCACGACAGGACATCACTGGCACTCTGTCATACAGTCTTGTCATCTGGTGGGCGGATGTAAACGTGATCGAGGCTTTCCTCAGGGAAAGCAAAACTTCCCGGCCGCCAGAAGCGAGCTTCCACGCTGCCATGGGCTAGCACAGGAGCCTCAAGATTGATTTCTCCCTGACTTTGGTCCTCGCGTCCGAAATCAAGAAGCAACGAGGCAAGTTCACATAACCCCTCAGGCGTTGTCGCTACGATGAGCTGATCGGCTTCGGCACGCCTGCGCCGATGGCGTGCCTCTTGGTCCGACCAACCGAAATAGAAGCCGGGAAAGTCGATTTCCTCCAGTGCTCGCGAATCATGACTCAACGGGTGGCGATCGACCTCCTTGGGGCTGTATTTGAAGGAGATATAGCGAGGTGGAGCTTCAGTCTTGAGAAAGTAATGGCGATGATGAACCATGCGGTCGCATATCACGTATAACTGTTTTAGAGAATTTCGAGGGTGGGTCAAATTCAACCCCGCCCACTCCCTGCCACTGAAGAGCAGATGCAGCAGCCACAACCCCATTTTCTGCCAGCTTTCCGGCAGCCCATACCACTCCACCGAGGGGTAATTCAGCAAAATCTCGAATGGCGACTCATCATCTTCCCCAGCCGCACCGGCGAAACCAAGGGAGCGTTGACGAAACGGATCGAGAAGAAGCCCATCGAAGTCAACTTGGTTAGCCAAACTCGCAGAAAACTGTGAAGGCTCAAACCGGTAGCTATCCTTCGTCGGTGGGCACTTCAACATATCGAGCAATGCAGTATATGCATTATTCACTCACCAGCCTCCCCTTCTCCATACGCCTGCATTCCCACCCCCAGCACTGCACCTCATAGTATTATTTATTTATGCTTATCGGAGTACCATTGGGGACGAGTGACCATATTTCCCGCATCTCCCGATTGGTAACCGCTATGCAGCCATCCGTCCAGTCCCAGTAGCGGTGCAGCCTTCCAAGCCAGCCCCAACCATTCAGTATGCCGTGGATCATGATGTTGCCACCCGGGGAGACACCGAGCTCATGCGCTACCGCTCGATCATGTTCGTTGGGATAGGAGACATGCAGTGAGAGATGGGCAATCGAGCGTGGGTTACGCCAGTCGATGATGTATTCACCTTCGGGCGTACGTTGATCGCCCTCTTGTTGCTTGTGTCCTTCCGGGCTGGCACCAAGCGCAATGCGGTATTCCGCAATGACCTCTCCTTCCCGCAGCAGCCGCATGACACGCTCGGACTTGATGACCTGGACGGCGTCCGCACGCTGACTGGGCGGCGCCATGTCAGGCACGGTTGGCGGGAAAAATCGCGGCGCCGCCTTGCCGTAGAGGCTGAAACCTAAGAACAGGACGACCAGCAAGCCGCCCATATACAGCAAGGTGCGCAACATGACATGCCCCTTTTTTATTGGCCAGGGAGTTCGCCTGAACCATTCCCTCACCACCACTCGCGTCGTTCTTAGTCGCTCCCGTTCGAGCCAGGCCAGGGCTTTCCTGGCCTGGCTCGTTCAGCAGAGAGCCGGTTCGCTTTACTCCTGGGTCGCCGGCTCGCTGACGTGGATGCCGAACAGGCTGGCCTCGCCGACGCTGCGGCCCAGCGATTCCGGCGCGGCGATACGGCCATCGCGCACCATCACGTGGCCGCCCTGCCCCTGAGCGCCGCCGATCACGCTGCCCACCAGGTAGGTGGGGAAGATGTCGGGGTCGTTCTCGTAGTTGGGGTTGTGGATCAGGCCGATCATCTGGAAGCGGCCGCGGGTGTTGCGCAGCGACTCCAGCGAGTCCTGGATCAGGCGGCGGTGCGAGAGCTTGGAGAACAAGCCGTCGAGCAGGATCACGCTCTCGCGGCTGGTGCGGGCGCGGCGACGGTGATGCCCCGGCAGTTCGCGCAGCTCGCGCTCGATGGCGAACTCGGAGAGCTTGACCAGCCACATCAGCGATACCGCCTCGCGCTGGCCCTCCGACATCTCCTCGTTGAGCGAGAACAGCCGCCCGTGAGGACGGATGGCGTCGTGCTTGAGGCGGATCGCCACGTCGTGGAACAACCCGCGGTAGATGCGCCGGCGGATCTGGCGCAGCAGGTCGTCGTCGCGGCGGCGTGCCTCACCGTCGACCATGCCACCGTCGCGCTCGGCGCGGCGGCGCATGGCGGCCTGGTGCTCGTCGATGTCGGCCAGCAGCGTGGCGATCAGCTCGCGCAGCTGGTCGGGGCCGATCAGCGAGGCCTTGACCTCGAAGAAGGCGCCGCCCTCGCCGCTGCTCTTGGCCACGCGTTTGAGGATGTCGAGGTTGCCGGCGGCATCCGAGATGATCGAGCTGAGACGCTCCACCAGGGTGCCTTCGATCTGCTCGCGAGAGGCATGCAACCGTTCGACCCGTATCTTGTGGTCGTCGAGCTGACCGGCAAGCTGGTCGTGCAGGCGCGAGAGATCGTCCAGCGCCTCGGCGTTGGCATGCGTCAGCCCGGCCAGGCGGGCGCGCTCGGTGTCGCTGAACATGCGGCTGTGTGCTGCTTCGGCCAGGGCCTCGGCCAGCTTGCGCTCGCCGCCCTCGACCTGGCGCGCCTGGCGTTCGCGGTTGCGCGCCTGCTCGCCCAGGTTGAGTTCGCCCAAGGCATCGACCAGGGTCTGCTGACAGGCTTCCAGCGCTTCGATGTCGAGCTCGCCCTGCCTTTCGCTTGCGACCATGTCGTGCCAGGCATCGAGGGCGGCATTGCGCGCCGCGTGCTCGTCCGCCTCTCCGGGCCAGCGGCTGGCTTCGGCGAGATCGACCAGTGCCGCCAGACGCCGCGGCCAGCCCTCGGGCAGGTCGCGCAGCACCCGCAGCCACTCCACCGCCAGCTGATCGATGCAGGCCAGCGCCCGGCGCTGCTCGGCCAGGCGTGCTTCCAGGGCGTCGCGCTCTTCCCCACGGGCCTTGCGCGTCTCGCGCAGCTCACCCAGCTCGCGCCGCACCCGGGCGATCTCGCGCTCGAGCTTCTGGCTGCCGCCGGCGGCATCGCGCACCTCCAGATAGGCGCGAATGCGGGTGAAGTCGAAGTCGGCACGGCGGGTCGCCCGAGCCTGAGCGGCCTCCAGTTCCTCCTGCATCTCGGCGGCAGTGGCCATGAAATCGACGCCGCCCTCGGCTTCGAAACGCGCCAGGGCGCGCAGGCGGTCGCGCTCGCCGTCGCTGAAGATGCCGCGCAGTTGGGCCTCGCTCTCTTCGACCTGACGCTTGAGCGTCTCGCGCTGCTCCTCGGCGGCGGCCAGTCGCTCACTCGCCTCGCTCAGGTGCCGCTCGAGTTCGGCTCGCGATAT
>NZ_BAEU01000118.1:0-81984 GCF_000246875.1 Halomonas sp. KM-1 | reverse complement strand
CCGGAGAGTGCCCGCCCGCCTTCTCCCACCGGCGTGGCCAGACCCTGCGGCAGCGCCTCGGCCCATTGCCCCAGTTCGACCCATTCCAGCGCCTGCCAGAGCTGCGCGTCGACGGCCTCCGGCGCCGCCAGCCGCAGGTTGCTCGCCAGGCTGTCCTGGAACAGATCGATGCGCTGGCCGAGGATGGCGATGCGCTCGCGCAGCGACGTTTCATCGATCTCGCCAATGGGAATATCGCCCAGCAGGATTTCCCCCTGGCTGGGCGGCAGCCGCCGAGTCAGCAGCGCCGCCACGCTGCTCTTGCCCGCCCCCGAGGCACCGGTCAGGGCCAGGCGCTCCCCGGGAGCCAGTACAAGATCGAGATCCTGCAGCGCCGGCACGAGAGCCCCCGGGTAGTGGAGGCCTACCCCACGTAGCCGTACGCTGAAGGCCCCTGTGGGAAGCTGAGCATGCCCAGCGCTGACCTTGGCCTGTCCCGTCTGTCCCGCCTGCCCCGCCTCTTCCACCTCGTTGAGGCGCTCGGCCGCGCCGCGGCTCGCCCCCAACTGGGTGAAGGCGGTCGGCAGCAGCGCCAGCACCTCGCCGAGGGCCAGCACCGCAATCGGCATCATCACCATCACGGCGCCTGAAATCATGCCCTGCTGCCAGGCCGCCGCCGCCAGCCACAGGGCCGCCACCATGCCCAGCCCGACCATCAGGTTGACCAGGGCGACACCGAACCCCGCCACGCCGGCCGTGCGCTGCTGATCCCGTGACAGCTTCTCCTCACGTTCGAAAAAGCCCTGTCGATGCCAGTCGCGGCTGCGGTAGGCCTCGAGCTCCGCCAGGCCGGTGAGATGCTCGATGGCCTGGCTGCGCAGGCGCTGAAGATGCGCCACCTGACGCCGGCTCGACGCCATGCCCAGCCACGCCTGCCCGGCCGTCAGCCACGCCCAGGTGGGCACCAGCAGCGCCGCCACGGCCAGCCCGACCATGGGCACCCAAAGCGCCAGGAAGGCGGCCAGCAGCACGATGGCGGCCAGTGCCACCATCGGTGGCGCCAGCAGGCGCAGATAGAGGCCGTCGAGGGTATCGATGTCGGCGGTCAGACGGTTGAGCCAATCGCTGGCACGCTGACGCGCCAGGCTGCGGTCGTCGAGCCGGGCCATGGCCACGAACAGGCGATGGCGCAGATCGGCGAGCAGGCGCAGCACGGTGTCATGGTTGTAGAGCCGCTCGGCATAGCGAGCCACGGTGCGGCTCACGGCGAAGAAACGTATACCGCCGCCCGGCACGTAGACGTCGAACGCCACGGCCATGCCCAGGGCCAGCGCCATGCCGGCCAGCGCGCTGGCGGCGATAAACCAGCCCGATAGAGTCAGCAGCCCCACCGCCGAGAACACCGTGACGATCAGCAGCAGCACGCCGATGGCGAGCCGCCCACGTCGCTGGGCCAGCAAACGCAGCCAAGGGGCGAAGGTAGTACGCAATGAGCGTTTCGACATGCTCAACCTCCCGCCGCCACGACGGCCTGCTCCCGCCCTTCGTGCAAGGCCAGGCGGCGACTGGACATGGCCATCAGTGCGGGGTGGTGAGTGGCGATGACCAGCGTCCTGCCTTCGTCGCCAAGGCGGCGCAGCGATTCGATGACGCGCGCTTCGGTCTCCTCGTCCAGGCTGGCGGTGGGCTCGTCGAGCAGCACCAGCTCGGCATCCGAGAGAAACACCCGCGCCAGCGCCAGGCGCTGCGCCTGCCCGCCGGAAAGTCCCGAGCCTCGCTCGCCCAGCGGCGTATGGATGCCCTGTGGTAGCGCCGCCACCAGCTCGGCCAGTCCGGCGTGCACAAGGGCGCGCTCTAGCTCGGCGTCGCTGGCTTGCGGGGCCGCCAGGCGCAGGTTCTCGGCCAGACTGCCGTGAATCAGCAGCGGGCGCTGGTCCATCCAGGCGATTCTCAAGTCGGCCGCAGCTTGGCGCTGCCCCGATGCCGGCGCCACGAAGCCCGCCAGCAGCTGCAGCAGCGCCGACTTGCCGGCCCCCGACGGCCCGGTGACGACCAGGATGTCGCCCTTCTCGACGACCACATCCAGCGGCCCCAATACCTGCCCCCGCCCAGGATGAGCCAGGGTTACCGCCTCCAGCGCCACATAGCGCCCCGTTACCGGCGGCGCACCTGCCGACTCATGCGCGGGCCGTACCGGCTCGCTCAGCAGGGCCAGCATGCCATCGGCGGCGCCCAGGGCCGCGGCCCGGTCGTGATAGTGCTGGGCCAGGGTGCGCAGCGGCTGGAAGAACTCCGGCGCCAACAGCAGCACCAGCAGCCCGCTGAACAGGGTCAGCTCCTCGGCCGGGCCGAACTCGATGTAGCCCAGCAGGCCGAAGCCCACGTAGATGGCCACCACGGCGATGGCCACCGAAGCGAAGAACTCGAGCACCGCCGAGGAGAGAAAGGCCACCCGCAGGGTGCGCATGCTGAGCCGGCGATAGTTGTCCGCCGCCGCGTGCACCTCCGTGGCCGCCTCACGGGTGCGGCCGAAGAGCTGCAGCGTGGCGATGCCCCGCACGCGGTCGAGAAAGTGCCCCGAAAGGCGACTCACGGCGACGAACTGGTCGCGATTGAGTCGCTCCGCCCCCATCCCCACCAGGGCCATGAACAGCGGGATCAGCGGTGCGGCAAGCAGCAGGAACAGTGCCGCCAGCCAGTCGAGCCAGAGCACGACGAGCAGAATCAGCAGCGGAATGGCCACGCACAATCGCAGCTGGGGCAGAAAGCGTGCGAAGTAGCCGTCCAGCGCCTCGACCTGCTCGACCAGTTGGTTGGCCAGCCCCGCGGAATGGCGGGCGCCGGCGCGAACCGGCCCCATCGCGGCAAGATGGTCGAGCAGCTCGGCGCGCACCGCGTGGCGAATGCGCAGGCTGGCCAGCTGACCGCTCAGCTCCTGCCCCCACTGGCACAGGGCTCGGGTCGCCAGCACCGCCACCAGCATTAGGAAGGCCGAGGTGAGCGATGCCAGTGGCGCGCCATCCACCAGCAGGCGGCTGACGATCCACGCCAGCAGGGCCATCTGGGCGACGGTCAGCGCACCGGCCGCGATACCCGTCAGGGCGGCCAGCCCCAGCCAGCCGCGCTGACGAGCGGCATGCGCCGCCAGCCAGCGCCGCGGCGACACCTGGGAGTCGTGGCTCATGGGCTCAGTGGTAACCCTCGCCCGCACGCACCTTGCCGCGGAACACCCAGTAGGACCAGAAGGTATAGCCCAGCACGAAGGGCAGCACGAACAGCACGCCGAGCAGCAGGAACAGCTGCGACTCGGGCGCCGAGGCGGCGTCCCAGATGGTGTAGTTGGGCGGCACCAGCCAGGGCCACTTGCTCACGATCAACCCCAGGTAGGTGAAGAAGAACATGCCCAGCGTGGCCATGAACGGCAGCAGCTCACGCTGGCGCTTTACCGCCCAATAGACGCCGTACATGCACAGCAGCGTCAGCGCCGGCAGGATCCAGATCACCTGCAGGTGGCCGAACCAGCGGTCCCACACCACCTCGTTGACCAGCGGCGTCCAGATACTGATGATGCCGAAGATCACCAGCACCGCCAGCAGCAGCGGCGGCGTGAGCTTGTAGGCCCAGGCCTGGATGTAGCCCTCCGACTTGAGGATCAGCCAGGTGGTGCCCAGCAGCGCATAGCCGACCATGATGCCGATGCCAGTGAGCACCGTGAACGGCGTCAGCCAGTCGAAGGCGCCGCCGACGAAGACCCCGTTCTGGGTCTCGAAGCCCTGAATGTAGGTACCCACCACGGCGCCCTGGGCGAAAGCCGCCACCGCCGAGCCGCCGCTGAAGGCCAGGTTCCAGAGCCTCCTCCCGCGCCGCTCGCGGCGCGACTTGAAGCGCAGCTCGAAAGCCACCCCGCGAAACACCAGGCCGGCCACCATCAGGAACACGCCGATATAGAGCGCCGGCAGGAACACCGTATAGACCAGCGGGAAGGCGGCCAGGAAACCGGCCCCGCCCAGCACCAGCCAGGTCTCGTTGCCGTCCCACACCGGTGCCACCGTGTTCATCATCACGTCGCGGGCATCCTCGTCCGGGGCGAACGGAAACAGGATACCGAGCCCCAGGTCGAAGCCATCCATCAGCACGTACATCATGATGCCGAAACCGATGATGAGCGCCCAGATCAAGGACAGATCGAACATTTCCATGGCTCAGCTCTCCCCTTTGGCGGGATTGTCGTCGAAGGGCGTGTGGGTCGCCGACCAGGGCCGCTTGGGCGTCTCGAAGTCGTCGACCATCTTCTCCTCTTCCTTCGGCTCCATGCCGTAGCGAATCACTCGCGTCAGGTAGTAGGTGCCGGCGTAGAAGATGATGCCGTAGACGGTGACGTAGCCGATCAGCGTGAACAGAGCCATGCCACCGGTGAGCGAAGGCGTCACCCCTTCTGCATGGGTCATGAACTCATAGACCAGCCACGGTGCCCGGCCCGACTCGGTGGTGATCCAGCCGGCCAGCACGGCTATGAAGGGCGTCACCGACATCAGCCGCAGGGTCTGCAGGTAGCGGCGCGACTGGTAGAGCCTGCCGCCGCGGCGCAAATAGAGCCCCACCAGCGAGACGGCGATCATCAGGAAACCGATGCCGACCATCACCCGGAACGACCAGAACACCAGGGCGACGGGCGGCTGCTCCTCGGGTGGTGCCTCGAGTATTCCGGGCACCTCACCATACAGCTCGTGGGTCAGGATCAGGCTGGCCGCGTAGGGAATGCCGATCTCGAAACGGTTCTGCTGGGCCGCCTGGTCGGGCCAGGCGAAGAGCAGGAAGGGAGCGCCCTCTTTGGTTTCCCAGTTGCCCTCCATGGCCGCCAGCTTGGTCGGCTGGTACTCCAGGGTGTTGAGGCCGTGCAGATCACCGACGAAGGCCTGGGTCGGCGTCAGCACCAGCAGCAGCCACATGCACATCGACAGCGCCTTGCGGTTGGCCTCCACGTCGCGCCCGATCAGCAGGTACCAGGCGCTGACCCCGGCTACGACGAAGCCGCCGGTGATGAACGAGGCCATGGCCATGTGGGCGAAACGATACGGGAACGAGGGGTTGAATATCGCCTCGAACCACGAGGTGACACGGAACACACCGTCGGTGAACTCGACCCCCGCCGGTGTATGCATCCAACTGTTGGCCGCCAGGATCCAGAAGGTCGAGATGAAGGTGCCGAGCGCTACCATGGCGGCGGCGAACAGGTGCACCCCCGGTGGCACCCTCCCCCGGCCGAACAGCAGCACGCCGAGGAAGGCGGCTTCGAGGAAGAAGGCGGTGACCACCTCGTAGCTCAGCAACGGCCCGATGAAGTTGGCGCTGGCCTGGGAGAAGTTGCTCCAGTTGGTGCCGAACTGGAAGGACATCACGATGCCCGACACCACCCCCATACCGAAGGCGACGGCGAACACCTTGGTCCACAGATAGGCCAGACGGTCCCATGCCGGATTGCGCGTCTTGTAGAACAGCGCATGCAGCAAGGTGATGTAGGACGCCAGACCGATGGTGAAGACCGGAAAGATGGCGTGAAACGAGACGACAAAGGCAAACTGAATACGCGACAGCAGTACGGGATCAAGCTCCATGACGTACCTCTTGGCTGCAGAAGAGTCGACGTCTCGAGGCATGCGAAGGCACAGGGAGTGCGTTGTTGGGCTTCGGCCATGTCCCTCCTGGACATGGCGTGACGCATTCCACCTCGACACACAGCTAGAGCCTAGAACAGGGAGTGCGGTGAGGCTTACTCGCTTACAAAAGCCTACACGACACAATGCTGTTCCAGGTCAATGCATTCCGCTACGTCTTGTGCTTGTGCGATAAAGATTACTCGATGCAGATGCACCTTCATCTGTGTCGGGTTGTCGCAGCCGACCGTGGGCTACCCACCGCCCTGCACGACCAACCGCACCATGAACGCGGTATAGCCGACGAACATCGCCAGCAGCATGGCCCCCTCGAGCCGGTTGATGCGCCCCGGACGCCCCTTCCAGCCGATGGCGAATACCGTCATCAGTACCGTCATCACCGTCATCAGGCTCCAGTCGCGCAGCAGCACTTCCCCGCCCACCTCGATGGGGCGTATCACCGCGGCAAGGCCTACCACACCCAGGGTGTTGAACAGGTTGGAACCCACCACGTTGCCCACCACGAGATCGTGCTCGCCGCGTCGCAGCGCACTGATGGAGGAAGCCAGTTCCGGCAGCGAGGTGCCGACAGCCACGATGGTCAAGCCGATGATCAAGTCGCTGACGCCGAAGCCCAGGGCGATCTCCACCGCGCCCCACACCAGCACGCGCGAGCTCAGCACCAGCAGGGCCAGGCCGACGAAGGTCCAGATCAGTCCGGCACGCAGCGACATGGGATGCGCCTCCAGACTCTCCTCGGTGTCGGTCGCCAACGCATCGCTGCCGTCACGCCGAGCCTGCCAGATGCTGAAGCCGATCATGGCGGCCAGCAACGTCAGCAGCAGGCTGCCTTCGAGCCGCCCGATCATGCCACCCCACATCAGCAGCGCCGAGAGCAGCGTGACGCCGACCAGCAGCGGCAGCTCGCGGCGAATCACGCTGGAGTGCACCGCCAGCGGCGTGATGACCGCCATGAGCCCCAGGATCATGCCGATATTGGCGATGTTGGAGCCATAACCGTTGCCCAGCGCCAGCCCCGGGTTGCCCTGCCCCGCGGCCAGCGCCGACACCATCAGCTCCGGCGCCGAGGTACCGAAACCGATTACCAGCATACCCACCAGCAGCGGCGACACCCCCAACCGTCGCGATGTCGCTGCCGCCCCATCCACGAAGCGCTCCGCGCTCCACACCAACAGCACCAAGCCTGCTGCCACGGCAACCAGGGGAAGCAACAATTTCATCTCCTCGGGGAACATTCAGGGTCGAATGTTTGTATATGGTAGGCACGACGTCAACGTGTCACACTTCCGTATGGCCTGCATCATTTGAATGACAGCGTGCCCCTCGCTTATCTCAGTCATCGAGTCGTCGCTCAAGTGCTCAATCAGCCCCTCCGCTTTCTGCCCGTTCCCGGTGAACCTCAGGTCGACCAGGCACCGCCCGAGGTACGTACTTCGCGTCGACGCCTGCGCGCCTGCCACGAGTGCGATTGGCTGGTGGCCCTGCCGCCGCTGCGGCCTGGCCAGAAGGCGGACTGTCCTCGCTGCGGCCACACGTTGGCTACGCGTCACCATCGTCCGGCTCAGCGCAGCATGGCGTTGGCGCTGGCGGCCATGGTTGCCCTGCTGCTGGCGATCTCCTTCCCCTTCGTCAGCTTCAACGCAGGGGGCATTGGCAACCGCATCGAATTGACGCAAACGGCCACCACCCTGATCGGCTTTCACCAGCCGCTGGTCGCCATTGCAGTGATCCTGACCATCGCCGTGCTGCCTGGGCTCTACCTGCTCGGCGTGATCTGGTTGCAGTTGGGCCTGCTGCAGGGCCAGCCGCTTCCTGCCAGCCGTGCCATTGCCCGCTCTCTGGCCCATCTGAACCCCTGGATGATGGCCGACGTCTTCATCATCGGGGCGCTGGTCAGCCTGATCAAGGTGGCGGGCCTGGCCCAGATCGAGCTGGGACTCTCGTTCTGGGCTTTCTGCGCCTTCGCGTTGCTGCTGCTGTTCACCACCCAGTCGATCGATTCGGACTGGATGTGGTTTTCGCTGGCCGGCGAGCCCCAGGCGCCTGAGGGCGCCCGTACCGGAACCACCGCCGCCGCACAGGGTCTGACTGGCTGCCCCACCTGCGGCCTGGTCAACCGGCTAGATGCCAACGGGCGTGGCCACTGCAGTCGCTGCGGCGAACGGCTGCGCGCCCGCCTGCCGCACAGCCTGCAACGCACCTGGGCTCTGCTGGCCACTGCCGCGCTGATGTACATACCGGCCAATGTCTACCCCATCATGACCACTACCAGCCTGGGCCACAGCAGCCCTTCGACCATCATCGGCGGCGTGGTGGAGCTGATCCAGATGGGCTCCTGGCCGGTCGCCGCGGTGATCTTCGTGGCTAGCGTGATCGTTCCCGTGGGCAAGCTGGTGGCGCTCTCCTGGCTGTGTCTGGTGGTCAAGCGCAGCGGCGAGCTCAATGCCGCCAGCCGCACCTGGCTCTATCGCGTCACCGAGTTCATCGGCCGCTGGTCGATGATCGACGTCTTCGTGGTCGCCATCCTGGTGGCCCTGATTCGTGCCGGTTCGCTGATGTCGGTCACCCCCGGCCCCGCGGCGCTGGCCTTCGGTGCAGTGGTGATACTGACCATGCTGGCCGCCATGACCTTCGACCCAAGACTGATCTGGGACACGCCCCCGGCGCATGACCCGGACACTACGCAAGGAACCTCTGGATGAGCGATACCCCTCGTGACGACGGGGCCACCCGCGACATGCACCGCGCCAGAGCCACCCCGCAGCGACGCCTGTCGCCGATCTGGATCGTGCCCATCGTGGCGATCCTGATCGGGTTGTGGCTGGTCTACGACAACTATCGCAGCCGTGGCCCGCTGATCACCCTCACCATGAGCAATGCCGAGGGCATCGAGGCCGGCAGCACGCTGATCAAGACCCGTAACGTCGAGGTAGGCCGGGTCGAGCGCGTACAGCTCTCCGAGGACCTCTCTCATACCGTGATCACGGCACGCATGGCGCCCAATACCGACGCCATGCTCACCGAAGGCAGCCGCTTCTGGGTGGTGAAACCACGCATCGGACGCGAAGGCATCAGCGGCCTGGGCACGGTGCTCTCCGGTGCCTTCATTCAGCTCCAGCCCGGCAGCGGCGAGCCCGGCCAGCGCGAGTTTCAGGTCAGCGACCAGCCGCCCGTGGCCTCCGCCGATGCGCCAGGACTGCGCATCAACCTGATCAGTCAGCTCGGCAACTCGCTGCGCCCGGGGGATCCGGTGACCTATCAGGGCTACACCGTGGGCCGCGTGGAGGAAGTCGATTTCGATGCCGATGCGCGGCGCATGCATCAGCGTGTCTTCATCGAGACCCCCTACGACCGCCTGGTGACAGACAGCACCCGCTTCTGGTCGGCCAGCGGTATCGACCTGCGTCTCGATGCCGACGGCATCCGCGTCAACGTGGAGTCGCTCGAAGCCCTGCTCGGCGGCGGCGTCACTTTCGGCGAGCCGGAAGACCTGCCGCGCGGCAGGCCGGTGGAGAACGATGCCACCTTCAACCTCTATGCCGACGAGGAGAGTGCCCGCCAGGGCACCTTCAACCGTTACCTTGAGTACGTGCTGCTGGTCGAGGACAGCGTGCGTGGGCTCTCCCGAGGTGCGCCGGTGGAATTCCGCGGCGTACGCGTCGGCACCGTGGCCGCCGTGCCCTGGCAGTTCACCGCCGAGCAGCCGGGTACGCGCAACGGCTTCGCCATCCCGGTGCTGATTCGCATCGAGCCGCAGCGGCTCGGCATCGAGAATCAGCAGCTCGATCTCGAAGAGTGGGACGAACGCTTCAAGCGTCTCTTCGGTACTGGCCTGCGCGCCTCGCTGAAGTCGGGCAACCTGCTCACCGGCGCCATGTTTGTCGACATCAACTTCTACCGCGACGAGGCGGAACAGTACGTGGCGGAGACCTTCAGCGAACGTACGGTCTTCCCCACCACCTCGGCCGGCTTCGCCCAGATCGAATCTCAGATCACCGCGCTGCTGGACAAGCTCAACGCACTGGAAGTCGAGCCGCTGCTGGCCGGTCTCGGGCGCAACCTGAGCGCCTCCGAGGCGATGCTGGACGAAGTGCGCGGCCTGACGAGCTCGCTACAGGGTATGCTCGACGACCCGAGCACGCGCAACCTGCCGAGCAATCTCAATGCCTCGCTGGAAGCACTGCGCGAGACGCTGGAAGGCCTCTCGCCCGACTCCGGCGCCTATCGTGAGCTGACCGCCACCGCCGAGCGCCTGGAGCGCCTGATGCGCGACCTGCAGCCGGTGACGCGCACGCTCAACGAGAATCCTCGCGCCTTGCTGTTCGACAGCCTGGACACCGAGGATCCGGTGCCGAGAGCGCCGCGAGGCAACTGAACGAGAGGCAGACGCCAGTGAACGATGTTGAACGCAACCTATGGAAACGGAGAGCTGCATGAAGTGGATGTCCCGGCTCGCGCTGCTGACGAGCCTGCTCGTGCTCGTCGGCTGCGCCACCTCCACCACCCCGGCCAACCGCTACATGCTGCCCGATAGCGCCACGGCGCCATCGGGTGGCAGCCCGGCGGCGGGCCACCTGCTGATCGTGCAGCCGCCGCGGCTGGCCCACTACCTGGACGTCGACGGCATCGTGCTGCAGCTCGACGACATTTCGCTCAATGCCGCCCGACAGCACCTGTGGGCCGAGCCGCTGGGCCGCCAGTTGGAGCGCAGCCTGCGGGCACGCCTGGCGGAGCAGCTACCCGACACCCGCATCATGCGCGACGAGGCCAGCCTCGGGCGCAGCGAGGCCCTGCGCCTGCGCCTCGAGGTGGATCGCTTCCAGGGACGTCATGACGGCCTGGCCATCGCCAGTGGACAGTGGCAGCTGCTGGCAGCGGACGGCCGCCTGCTGGCCATGGAGCGCTTCCATGTCGAGACGCAGCTCGAAGACGACGGCTATCCCGCCCTGGTCCGCGCCCTGGGGCGCAGTTGGGACCGGG
Source organism: Halomonas sp. KM-1 (assembly GCF_000246875.1). Taxonomy (NCBI): domain Bacteria; kingdom Pseudomonadati; phylum Pseudomonadota; class Gammaproteobacteria; order Oceanospirillales; family Halomonadaceae; genus Halomonas; species Halomonas sp. KM-1. The sequence goes on along the minus strand of NZ_BAEU01000118.1, from coordinate 71,350 downwards.
TGGCCAGCGAGATCGCCGATGGCGTCGTGCGCTATCGTTAGGCGTGTAGGAGCGGTAGTTATCGCCTAGTCTCATAGAGCCGGACCCGGTACTGGAACCGAAACGCTTGCAAGGACGAACCATGTCGGCCAAGACAGATACCTCGACACCTACGGACTCCGCCATCGAGCACGAAACTGCCGAGACGCTGCTCAGCCTCGTCAGGCGGCTGGAGCATGACCTGCTGGCTGCCCTCGACGCGGACTCCCCGCAGCAAGCCGTCGAGAGCCTACTGACCAGCGTCGAATGTCTCGATGAGCTCGATACGGCCCTGGCAGAGTTCGATTCCCAGGTGACCGGCCCGCTCGTGCAACGCCTGCGACTCGGCTTGGATCGACTGGCCTGCGACCTTTACCGGCGTGGCGGCTGGCAGCATCTGGACGAGGCGCAGCGACGTACGCTGCTCGCTCGTCATGCAAAAGGGCTCACCCAGTTCGACGGCATCGGCCCGGCAAGCGCCGAAGTGCTTTTCCTGCACGGCATCAGCGATCCCGAGCGGCTCTGTCAATGGGAACCCGATGCACTCGATGACATCGAAGGGCTGAACGCAGCCGTTCTCGCCCGACTCAAGCGCGAACTCGAAGCCATGAGGAAAACCCGGGCAGAATAGCTGCAGTGCGAACCATAAGCTGGCATAATGCCGGCACGCGGCGACTCGTGGTCCCTCCTGCCGCGCCCCTGAACCGAATTTCTCACGTCTTGGCCCGGGACTGGCCATGTGCAGATCGCACATGGCGCGGCGAAGACGTATCTGCGGAGACCGCATGACCCTCTTTTCCGAACTCGGCCTGCGTGCCGAACTGCTGAGTGCCGTCGAGGCCCAGGGTTACACCACCCCGACCCCGATCCAGCTCCAGGCCATTCCCGCCGTGCTCAAGGGCGGCGACCTGCTGGCCAGCGCTCAGACCGGCACCGGCAAGACCGCCGGCTTCACCCTGCCGATGCTGCAGCGGCTGGCCGACGGCCCGCGCCCCGGCAAGCGCCAGGTGCGCGCACTGGTACTGACGCCCACCCGCGAGCTGGCTGCTCAGGTGGGCGAGAGCGTGTCCGACTACGGCCGCCACCTTACCCTTACCAGCCATGTCATCTTCGGCGGTGTCGGCCAGCAGCCCCAGGTGGATGCCATCCGCCCCGGCCTCGACGTGCTGGTGGCCACCCCCGGCCGCCTGCTCGACCTGCAGCAGCAGAAGCACGTGGATCTCTCCCGTGTCGAGATCCTGGTGCTGGACGAAGCCGACCGCATGCTCGACATGGGCTTCATCCACGACATCAAGAAAGTGCTGCGCCTGCTGCCCGGGAAGCGCCAGAACCTGCTGTTCTCGGCGACCTTCTCCGACGAGATCCAGGCCCTGGCCGACAAGCTGCTCGACAATCCGGCGCGCATCGAAGTGGCTCGCCGCAACACCACCGCGGAAACAGTCGATCAGGCGATCTATCGTGTCGACCGCGAGAAGAAGCGCGAGCTGCTGGCGCATCTGATCAGCCAGCACGGCTGGCATCAGGTACTGGTCTTCACCCGTACCAAGCACGGCGCCAACCGCCTGGCCGAGCAGCTCTCCAAGCAGGACATCCCGGCCATGGCCATCCATGGCAACAAGAGCCAGTCGGCCCGCACCCGTGCGCTCTCCTCGTTCAAGAGCGGCGATCTGCAGGTGTTGGTGGCCACCGATATCGCCGCCCGCGGCCTGGACATCAGCGAGCTGCCTCACGTGGTCAACTTCGAGCTGCCCAACGTGGCCGAGGATTACGTCCACCGTATCGGCCGTACCGGCCGTGCCGGCAGCGAAGGTCAGGCCATCTCGCTGGTCTGCGTCGACGAACACGGCCTGCTCAAGGGCATCGAGCGTCTGATCAAGCGCGATCTGGAGAAGCGCATCGAGCCCGGCTTCGAGCCCGATCCCAATGCCAAGCCGGAGCCGATCGAGAACGGTCGCAATCGCCGCGGCGGACGCTCGGGACAGCCACGCCAGGGTGCCGGCAGCGGCCAGACAAGCCAGCGCAACAGCGGCGGAAATTCCGCCAACGGCGACGCTCAGGCGCCGCGTCGTCGGCGCAGCCGCGGCCAGCGCACGCGTCGCGCCTGACGGCCAGGCTTGGTCGAAAGCGGCGATTGTGGGATCGTATACGCCCAACTGAACAGTCGGCGGTCTGGCGTAACACGGCCTGGAGTAACACTGTCTGGCGTAATGGCGTAACTAGGAGACGCGCGCATGCTCAAATGGCTGACCGGAAAGCAACCCATTCCGGTCTGGGTCATCAAGCAGATCGATGACAATCTGCTGCACCTGTGCGGCCAGGGCAGCATCGAGCCACAAGCCAAGCGCAGCAGTGTCATCGAAGATCTCCATGCCGGCCGCTACCAGGGCGCAGTCAACATGGCGGGCGGCGGCCTGGTGCTCAACGCCAGGCTGTTTGCCGCCCTGGTTCCGCTGGAAGCCCTGCAGTTGGACGAGCAGGGCCATGCCCACTGGCAGGGGCGCCGCTGGTACGTGGCACAGGCACCGCAGCGCTGCTGGACTTTCGAAGGCCGACTCACCCCTCAGCGGCAGGTATTCAACGACCAGGAGCAGTTGGTCAGCGTGGAAGACGTCTCCGACATTCGCCGCCAAGTACAAGGCGCCACCGACCCCGGCCAGGTCAACTTCGACCCTACCGGGGTCAACGAGCACCCTCTGATCGCCCGACGCGATGAAGACGAACCGTCTGCACCACACCGCTCCAGCATCCGCTCCGACAAGTGGCGAGGTCATGACGACTGAGGCCAGACTCGACTCGCGACGCATCGCCCTGTTTCTCTTTCTCATGGTACTGGTCGGTCTCAACCTGAGGCCGGCCCTGTCGTCGCTCGCCCCCCTGTTGGTGCGTGTCCAGGCCGATACCGGCCTGACGCCGCTGGCAATTGGCGCGCTGACCACGCTACCGGTGCTGTGCCTGGGGATCTTCGCGCCCCTGGCGCCTTGGTTGGCCAAGCGGGCAGGTCCCGAGAACACCCTGGCCCTGGCCCTCGGTATATTGATCGCCGGGCTACTGCTGCGTGGCCTACCCGCCCTGCCGCTGCTGTTTCTCGGCACCCTGTTGGCCGGGGCCGCCATCGGTATCGCCGGCACGCTGTTACCGGCCCTGGTCAAGCGTGAGCTTCCCGGCGGCGCGGACCTGATGACCGGCGTCTACACCATGGCGCTGTGCCTGGGTGGCGCCCTTGGCGCCGGCCTGAGCATTCCGCTGGCCGATCTGCTGGGCGGCTGGCGCTTTAGCCTGATGAGCTGGGGGCTGCTGGCGCTGCTGGCACTGGTCGCGTGGCTGACGCTGATGCCACGTGCTCCTCACTCCCAGGTTGCCACCGCTACCGGCGGCAGCATGCGCGAGCTGCTCGGACAGCCGCTGGCCTGGCAGGTGATGATCCTGATGGGAAGCCAGTCCTCATTGGCCTACATCGTTTTCGGCTGGCTGCCCACACTGCTCCAGGCGCGTGGGTACAGCGAGGCAGAGGCCGGCTGGATGATGGGCGCCTCGGTGATGGTGCAGCTGATTTCGGCGCTGGGTGCACCCTGGCTGGCACGCCTGAGCCGCGACCAGCGACCGGCACTGCTGCTGGTACTGGGCTGCATCGCGGCGGGGCTGTGGCTGCTGCTCCAGGCCGGCGAGAACTGGCGCTGGCCCGGTGTTGTGCTGCTGGGGCTGGGTCAGGGCGGCAGCTTCAGCCTTGCCCTTAGCCTGATCGTACTGCGTACGGCCAACTCCCGTCTGGCCGGCAAGCTCTCCGGCCTGGCGCAAGGCGGCGGCTACACCCTGGCCGCCATGGGGCCGCTGGCAGTGGGGGTCCTGCTGCAGCTCGAAGTCGGCATGTCGACCATGACCGGCGTACTGCTCTCCATCGTCGCCGTGGCCGCCGGCTTCGCCCTGCTGGCCGGTCGCAATCGGCGTCTCGACGTGGATGCCGAGGGGCGTCTGGTCACTCGCTGACTCGCGGGCTCATACCCTGCGTTGCGACCAGGCCACCCCAGCCAGGATCAAGCCCATGGCGATGAGATGGTTCCACTCGGGGCGCTCGCCCAGGAATAGCGCCCCGATCAACACCGCCCAGAGCGGGATCAGGTAGTTGATCATCGACAGGAAGGTGGGTCCGGCGGCGGCCACCAGAGTGAAGTAGATGACGCTGCCCAGCGCGGTGCAGATCAGCCCCAGCACGGCAACGGCCCATAGCGCTGCGGGAGACAGCACCGGCATGGCGGACGTGTCGATGGGCCAAGTGATGACGGCCAGCGGCAACGTCAGCAGCCAGGCCATGGCCAGCACCAGCGCCGAGGTCGACCAGGGGTCGCTGGCCGGCTTGTGGCGGGAAACGATTGCGTTCACCGCATAGCACACCGCCCCGCCCAGCACGGCCAACTGGGCCAGCAGCGTCTCGCCGCGGCCGCCCAGCTCCCGCAGCGCGGTGGGGCCGATCAGCAGCAGCACCCCCGCGAAACCGATCAGAAAGCCCACCAGGCGCCGCGGCACCATGCGCTCCCCGCTCACCAGGAAATGCGCCAGCACCAGGGTCAGCAAGGGCATCACGGCCATGAGAATGCCAGCCAGCCCGCTGTCGATACGCTGCTGCCCCCAGCTGATCAGCAGGAACGGCATCATGTTGCCGACTACGGCGATGGCCAGCATGAAGCCCCAGACTCGCGGCCCGCGCGGCCAAGCGCGGCGCAGCCCCCAAACCAGCAGCAGCAGCCCGGCGGCGGCGATGGCGTTGCGCCCAGCCACCAGCATCGCCGGCGTCATCTCCGCCACGGCGATTCTCGTCAGCGCGAACGAGCTGCCCCATACGATTGCCAGCGCCACCAGCAACAGCCAGTGCGATGCAGGCCGCGCCATGCCCTCTCCCCCTTTGATTCATTGATCCCGGTCAAACACTCCACCTTACCAAGCCGTGCTAGCCTTTCTTCACCGATACATTCTCTCACGCAGGGAAACAATGGACGAGACGGCCGAGGTGGTGTTTCACGCACGTGGCTTGAAGCGCTTCTATCAGATGGGCGAAATGACCATCCAGGCGCTGCGCGGCATCGACCTCGAACTGCATGCCGGCGAACTGGTGGTCATGCTCGGCGCTTCCGGCTCGGGCAAGTCGACGCTGCTCAACATCCTTGGCGGACTCGACAGCCCCAGCGAAGGCACGCTCTCTTATCACCCCCGCCGCACCGAGGGCTCACATGAACCCCCGAGCCTGAATCTGGCCACGGCCAGCCAACGCGAGCTGACGAATTTTCGCCGCCACCACGTGGGCTTCGTGTTTCAGTTCTACAACCTGATCTCGAGCCTCACGGCGCGGGAGAACGTCGCCGTCGTCACCGAGATCAGCCGCACTCCTCTGCCCCCGGAAGAGGCTCTGGCGCTGGTGGGGCTGGAGCACCGGCTCGACCACTTCCCTTCCCAGCTCTCGGGTGGCGAACAGCAGCGAGTGGCCATCGCCCGCGCCGTGGCCAAACAGCCCGAAGTGCTGCTGTGTGACGAACCCACCGGCGCTCTCGATTTCCAGACCGGCATCCGCGTGCTCGAGGTACTCGAACGCATCAATCGGGAAACCGGCACCACGCTGGCGATCATCACCCATAACGAGGTCATTGGAGACATGGCCGATCGCATCATTCGCCTGCGCGACGGCAGGGTCGATGACTGGCAGGCCAATGCGCAGCGGCGCCGGCCGCAAGAGCTGCGCTGGTAGCCGCGGCCTGTGCCATGAAGACACTCGACCGCAAACTCTATCGCGACCTGTGGCGCCTCAAGGGCCAGGCGCTGGCCATCGCGCTGGTCATCGCCAGCGGCGTCATGACCCTCATTCTGGCCGTGACCACCCTGGAGTCGCTGACGGGCGCCCGCGACCGCTTCTACGCCAGTCATCACTTTGCCGAACTCTTCGTCGAGCTGAAACGCGCCCCGCTCGGCCTGCAGGCACAGCTGCAACAGCTCGAAGGGGTCAACCTGATCGAACCCCGGGTACGCGCCGCGGTGCGCCTGGCGGTGCCAGGTTATGGCGATCCCGTGCGCGGTCAGTTGCTGTCATTGCCCGACGGACGCCAGCCACTGCTCAATCATCTGCATCTGAAGGCGGGTAGCCTGCCGGAAGCCGGCCGCGACGATCAGGCGGTGGTCTCGGACGCCTTCGCCGAGGCACACGGTCTAGCGCCGGGGGATCGACTGGAAGCGATCGTCAACGGACGCCACACCCAACTGACGATATCCGGCATCGGCCTGAGCCCCGAGTTTCTCTACCAGGTAGCCCCCACGGACCTGATGCCGGACTATCATCGCTATGCCGTACTATGGATGAACCAGCGCGCCCTGGCCCAGGCCTACGGCATGGAGGGCGCCTTCAACAGCCTGACCCTGACGCTGCAGGCCGGCGCCAGCGAAGCCGAGGTGGTCGATGCCCTGGATCTGGTGCTGGCCCGCTACGGTGCCATCGGCGCCCAGACCCGCCATGACCAGCAGTCACACCGCTTCATCGAGGAGGAGCTGAACCAACAGCGCATTACCGCCACGGTGCTGCCGGCGATCTTCCTGACGGTATCGGCCTTTCTGCTCAACGTGGTGATGGGGCGCATCATCCAGACCCAGCGCGAGCAGTTGGCCGTACTCAAGGCCTTCGGCTATCGCGACAGCGAGCTGGCCCGCCACTACGGCCTGTTGGCAGCGGCCATCGTCCTGCTCGGCTGGGTCGTGGGGGTTGCCCTGGGAAGCTGGGCGGCCAGCGGTCTGGCGGGCATCTATCGCGAGTACTTCCGCTTTCCCGAGATGCAGTTCGGCGTACCGCTCTGGGCGCTGGCGCTGTCGCTGCTGGTGACCCTGCTCGCGGCCCTGGCCGGGACCTGGCACGCGGTGTGGCAAGCCGTCAGTCGCCCGCCGGCCGAGGCGATGCGCCCGCCAGCGCCGCACCGCTTTCGCCGCAGCTGGCTGGAACGCCTGGTGCCGGCGTCACTGCTGGGCAACGAGGGGCGTATCGTGCTGCGCAATCTCGCCCGCCATCCGCTCAAGGCCGCCTTTTCGGTGGTGGGAATCGCCCTCTCGGCGGGGCTGCTGGTGATCGGTGCCTATCAGTTGGCTGCGGTCGACAAGATGATCGACCAGCAATACCGCCAGGTACTGCAGATGGACATGGAGCTGACCTTCAACGAACCGACACCGGCCCGCGCCGCCGGCGAGCTGCGTCACCTGCCCGGCGTACTGGCGGTGGAGACCTGGCGGCGGGTGCCGGTGACCTTGATCCACGCTCATCGTCAGTATCGCACCAGCCTGCTGGGCATGGCGCAGGAGCCGGGCATGCGCCAGGTACTCGATGGGCAAGGCCGCCCGCAGCATTTGCCCGAAACCGGCGTGATGCTGACGCGCCACCTGGCGGAGCTGCTCGACGCAAAGGTCGGCGACACCCTGGAGGTAGCGGTCATGGAGGGGCGTCGGCAACGCCTGTCGCTGCCGTTGACGGCGCTGGTGGATGAACCGTTGGGCGTCGGCGCCTACCTGGAGCTGGGCGCGCTCAATGCCTTGCTGCACGAGGGCCCCGCCATCAGCGGTGCCTGGCTGCTGGTGGATGCCGAGCGCACGGCCGACCTGCATGCCGCCTTGTGGGAGCTGCCGAGGGTGGCCTCCATCGGCCTGCTGACCGAAGCCGAGCAAGGCGTTCGTGAGTACATGGACGAAACCCTGCTGATGGTGGCGGTGATCTTCGTCGGCATCGCCTCTTCCATCGCCTTCGGCGTGGTCTACAACAATGCCCGCATCGCCTTCGCCGAGCGCGCGCGTGAGCTCGCCACGCTGCAGGTGCTCGGCTACACCCGTGCGGAGGTGGCGAGGATACTGCTCGGCGAGATCGCCCTGCTCACCCTGGCGGCGATTCCTCTGGGCTGGGCCATCGGCGTCTTTTTCAGTCACCTGCTGAATCGGGCCTTCAGTCACGATCTGTTCCGCATACCGCTGGTATTCACGCCGCACACCTTCGGCTTCGCCGCGGCAGGTGTCCTGGTCGCGTCGTTGCTGGTCGCCGCACTCGTCTTCCGTCGGCTGGGCCGCCTGGACAAGATTCGCGTGCTCAAGGCCGTGGAATAGCGGTCGCACAATGCATTCATGGGGAGAGATGGAATGAATCGACGCCGCACCTGGGTCCGCTACCTGCTCTGGGCCCTGTTGGGTGCCGCTTTGCTCGGCATGCTGGCTTGGGCGCTGCGTCCCTCGCCCGTGCCGGTCAACACGGCTCACGTCAGAGTTGGCCCCTTCGTCGACTCGGTCGTCGAAGAGGGGCGCACCCGGCTGCGTGACACCTGGAACGTCTCGGTTCCCATCGCCGGCTATTTGCAGCGTGTCGACCTGGAGGTAGGCGACCGTGTCGAGGAAGGAGCCGTGCTGTTCCAGCTCGAACCCAGCCCCGCACCGGCACTGGACGTGCGCACGCGGCAGCAGGCCGAGGACAATCTGCAAGCCGCTCAGGCCCGCCTCCAGGCCGCTCAAGCCAATCTGGAAACGGCCCGCGCCGACCGCCGTTTCGCCGAGGCCGAGCATCAGCGCTACCGGCAGTTGCACCAGCGCAACCTGATCTCCACCGCCGAACTGGAGCAGCGCCAGAATCAGCGCGACCGACTTCGCGCACTGGAAAATTCCGCGGCCTCCAGCGTCGAGGTGGCACGCTTCGAGGTGGAGAGCGCCCGGGCGCTGCTGGCCGTGGCCATCGGCCAGCGCAGCGAGGCGGACCAGCCGGTGCTGCAGGTGCGCGCACCGGTTTCCGGTCTGGTGCTGACTCGCTATCGCTGCTGCGAGGGCAGCGTGAACGCCGGCGAACCGATCCTCGAACTCGGCCGCCTCGCCGACCTGGAGATTCAGGTCGACCTGCTCTCGATGGATGCCGTGAGACTACGCCCGGGGCTCGACGCCGTGATCACCGGCTGGGGCGGCGAACCGCTCGCCGGCAGCGTCAGGCGCATTGCGCCCGCCGGGTTCACGCGCACTTCGGCATTGGGCGTGGACGAACAGCGCGTGCCGGTGATCGTGGACTTCGCCAGCGAGCTCGACCACAGCGAACTGGGCATCGGCAGCGGCTACCGGGTCGACGTCGAGTTCGTGATCTGGGAGGCCGAAGACGTGATGCAGATACCCACCAGCGCTCTGTTTCGTCACCGGGACGGGTGGTCGGTCTTCGTCATCGAAGCGGGGCGCGCCACGCTGCGCAGCGTGGAGACGGGTCGCCGTCAGGGCCTGGTTTCCCAGATCGTTGACGGGCTCGAGGAAGGCGAGCTCGTGATCACGCATCCGGGTGAGCGGGTCAGCGAAGGCACCCGCGTCGCACCGGATGAGTGAGATCGAACGCAACTCTGGGTATTATCGTCGTCAGGGCGCCTTGCCATGCCCGTGACGAACGCCATCTCCAGGAGCTGCCATGATCGCCCCCCCTTTTGCCGACCGCCCCGTACTGGTGCTCTACACCGGTGGTACTCTGGGCATGATGCCCAGCGCCGAGGGTCTGGTACCGGCTGGCGACATCGAAACCCGCCTGCGACACGCCCTCGACGGCCTACCACCGAGCCGCCAGAGCCAACTGCCCGACTTCGTGGTCCATGCGGTGGCCACCCCCATCGACTCCAGTGCCGCCACGCCCCTCGATTGGCAGCGCCTGGCGGCGACCATTGCCGATCGCGTAGGCCAGCATGCCGGCGTCGTGGTACTGCATGGCACCGACACCTTGGCCTGGACCGCCTCGAGCCTTGCCTTTCAGTTGCAGGGCCTGGACCGGCCGGTGGTGGTCACCGGCGCCATGCACCCTCTCGAAGCCGATGGCAGCGATGCACTGGCTAACATCGAACTGGCGCTGCGCTTCGCCGCCCGGCCGGAACTGCAGGAAGTTGCCCTGGCCTTCGCCGGGCGCCTGCTGCGTGGCGTACGTTCGAGCAAGACCCACAGCGAGGAGGACGATGCCTTTACCAGTCCCAACTATCCGCTGCTGGGTGAGCAAGTCGGCGAAGACGTCGTGCTCTATCCCACCCGCTGCCTGGAAACCCAGCAGCGAGGTGCGCCGCGTTTCGAACTGCCGGACTATTCGTCGCTGGCCCAGGGTGGCGTCGTACGCCTCGCCCTGTGGCCTGGCATTCAGGCATGGCAACTGGAAGCCTGGCTGGGCGACGACAGGATCCAGGGCGCTCTGCTCGAAGTGTGGGGTGGTGGCAACATCCCACCAGACCCCGAGTTGATCGGCGTGCTGGCCAAGGCCAGCGGTGAGGGCAAGCTGCTCGCCGCGATCAGCCAGTGCCGCTGGGGCAGCATCGCACCCGGTCGTTATGCCGCCGGCCAGGGCCTCATCGAGGCCGGGGTGCTCTCGGGCGACGACATGACGCCCGAGGCCGCCATCGCCAAACTCGCGCACCTGTTGGCACTGCCGCTGGATACCGCCGAGCGTCGCCGGTTGTTTCTCACCCCTCTGGTGGGTGAGCGCTGAGTCTCAGGGGGCGGTAAGCGTCGCGCCGCCCTAGGCTGGCGTTCCACCGCCACCGGGCTAAGTTGAGTGTAACGAAGCGAAAGCGTCCGAGGAGTCATCATGGAACATCCCGTACATCCCTTCACCGAGCTATTCGAGCAGCTCGGCCTACCCTCCGACGAGGCCTCGATCCAGGCTTTCATCGAGCGACATTCGCCGCTGCCACCAACGCTGGCGCTTTATGAAGCGCCCTTCTGGAATCAGGCCCAGGCAGCCTTTCTTCATGCCGCACTCGAAGAGGATGCCGACTGGGCCGAAGTGGTCGATCACCTCGACGCATCGTTGAGGAAGGATTAACGACTCAAACGCTCGTCCCAAGGGCATTCTGCTAATCTTGGCGCGATAACAATCAGAACACTCTCAGGCGGGGAACAGTATGCCGATCGATAGGATATCGACTGCGGAAGCCTCTGGCATTACCAAACCCGTCGATCTTGATATCCCCCCTATACCGGAAGCCCTGCTTTCACGCCTGGCCGACTGCCGCATACTGCCCAGCCTGCCGGCCGCAGCGGCCCGCGTCATTACCATTGCACGCTCCCCGGAGCCTCGACTCGCCGATTACGCCCGGATCATCGAACAGGACCCGGCACTTACCCTGCGGCTGTTGTCCATGGCCAACAGTGCCTTCTACGCGCGAGGCGGCAACCCGGTATCCAACTGTCTCGATGCCGTTTCGCGCATCGGTCTGGACGCCACCCTGTCGGTTGCCCTGAGTTTCGGCCTGCCCAAGCACAGAAGCGACAGCGGGCTGGATCACGAATACCTTTGTCAGCGTGCCATCATTGCGGCCACTGCCGCCCAGGAGCTGGCCGAACACCTGTGCCCCCACGAGGCACCTCAACTGTTCACCACGGCACTGCTTCAGGACATCGGCATCCTCACCTTTGCCGCCGTCGATGGCGACCTCTACATCGCCAGCATTCCTGACATACGCCAACACCAGCGCCTGAGCGAGGTAGAGCTCGAGTGTTACGGCTGCGACCACGCCCTGGTCGGCGCCTGGCTCGCCGCCAGTTGGGGAGTGCCGGGAACGATTGCCAAAGGCATCATCGACAGCCACGGCCCGCTGGTCGACGGCGATGCACGCAAGCTCTGCCTGCGGCTCTCCTGCCGCATTGCCGACTGCTGGCTCGCTGCCGATTCCGCCTCTGCCTTCAGCGCCCTGCTGCGCCAGCTCGCTTCACTGGCCTCGCTGGACATCGTCATGCTGATGACGGTGATGCAGGAGCTTCAGCACCGCCTGCCTTCTCTGGCTCGATTGTTCGAGATCACCTGCCCCCCCGCCATCGACAGCACGCACCTGCTCGCCGAAGCCAAGGAGCTGCTGTTCGAGCAGAACCTGCGCATGACCCTTCGCCTGGCCGAGCAGCAGCGGGAGCTGGAGGCGCTGCATGCCAGCCACGTCGTGCTGGACGAGCAGCACCGTACCGATCACCTCACCCAGCTGGCCAATCGCCCGTGGCTGGAGAAGCGCCTCGCGCAACATTTCGAGCTGGCCAAGCATGCTCATCAGACGCTCTCGGTGATGTTCATCGATCTGGACCACTTCAAACGCATCAACGATCGCTTCGGGCATCGCTTCGGCGACGAAGTGCTGATCCATTTCGCCGCGGCGCTGAGCAACATGGTGCGCGAAAGCGATATCGCCGGGCGTTACGGCGGTGAGGAGTTCCTGGTGATCATGCCCAATACGCGCCGTGAGCAGGCCGGCATACTGGCCGAGCGCATTCGCGAATACCTGGCCAGCCAGCCGCTGACCCAGGCCGAAGGCGAGCCGCTGCACGTCACCGCCTCGATCGGCATCGTCGATATGGAAGACGGGGAGTTCGAAAGCGCCGCCGCCCTCGTCGATGCCGCCGACCAGGCCATGTACGGGGTCAAGCACGACGGCCGTGACGGCGTGGGGCACTATGAGGAGTCAGAGCCCAACGCCTGAGTGGCCGGCACTCGCCTGGCACGTCTCGATCTTTGCGATACGACACGATATGAAGAGGGCGGCCATCGGGCCGCCCTCTTACGTCTACGGGATGAAATCCCGCAGCGCCTACCCTTTCAGGTCACGCATCAGCAGCGCGAATTCGATGCGCTCCGGCGCGATGGCCTCGCCCGGCACCGGGATGCGCACCACATGGCCCGAGCCCGGTGCCGCCTGGACCGATTCGCCATGCTTGTTCTCGATGTGTTCGAGAGCGAAACGACGGTTGCCCCCTGGCAGCATCAGCTCCATGCCGTCGCCCACCTCGAAGCGGTTCTTGACCTCGACCTCCAGCATGCCGCGATCCGGATCGTAGCCGGTCACCTCGCCGACGAACTGCTGATGCACCCCGACCGAATTGCCGCGCTCGTAGTTCTGGTACTCGTCGTGGACATGGCGACGATAGAAGCCTTCGGTGTAACCGCGGTTGGCCAGATTGTCGAGTTCGTCCATCAGGCGCATGTCGAAGGGTCGGCCGGCCACGGCGTCGTCGATGGCACGACGATAGACCTGAGCGGTGCGTGCCACGTAGTAGTGCGACTTGGTGCGGCCTTCGATCTTGAGCGAGGTGACACCCATCTCGGTGAGCCTAGGCACGTGCTGGACGGCGCGCAGGTCCTTGGAGTTCATGATGTAGGTGCCGTGCTCGTCTTCGAAGATCGGCATCAGCTCACCGGGGCGAGTGGCGTCCTCGATCAGAGCGGAAAGCTCGTCCTGGCCTTCCACACCGCCGGCCGTCGCCGTGCTGTAGTTCGTGCTACCGCTGCCCGAAGCGATCAATCCGTTCTGGCCGGGCGTCCACACGCCGCTTGCGGCATGGGCCGCGGCGGAGTTGGCCGGTACCAGATCGCCGGTCTCGTCCTGGGCCGCCGCCACGGTGTTGTACTTCCAGCGGCAGGCGTTGGTGCAGGTGCCCTGGTTGGGGTCGCGGTGATTGAAATAGCCGGAGAGCAGGCAGCGCCCCGAGTAGGCGATGCACAGCGCCCCGTGGACGAAGGTCTCGATCTCCAGCTCCGGGCACTCGGCGCGGATCTCGGCGATCTCTTCCAGCGAGAGTTCGCGCGACAGGATGATGCGGCTGATGCCCTGTTTGTACCAGAACTTGGCCGCCGCCCAGTTGACCACGTTGGACTGCACCGAAAGGTGGATCACCTGCTCCGGCCAGCGCTCGCGGATCATCATGATCAGGCCCGGGTCGGACATGATCAGAGCATCGGGGCCGGCTTCGATCACCGGCTCCATGTCGCGCAGATAGGTCTTGAGCTTGCTGTTGTGCGGCGCGATGTTGGAGGCCACGTAGAACTGCTTGCCCCGATCGTGGGCGTAGGCGATGCCCTTGTGCAGGTTCTCGACCTTGAAATCGTTGTTACGCACGCGCAGCGAATAGCGCGGCTGGCCGGCATAAACGGCATCGGCGCCATAGGCGAAGGCGTAGCGCATGTTCTTGAACGTCCCCGCCGGGGAGAGCAGTTCGGGAGCTTTCATGTGAGGTCACCGTTTTCAGGACGATGGCGAGTCACTGCCTGAAAACTGGCTGCGCTCGGCCATACGGCGTTAAAAATCGACTCAAGGTACTCATTTACGTTCCGTAAACTCCGTCCTTTCGTCGATGTTTGCCTTGTCTGGCCTTCGCTCGCCGACTTTTCAGACAGCGCCTGGGCGCTGATATGGGGCCGCATTATAACAGCCGGGCACCACGCCAGCACCACCAAGCCACGTGCACTTGTTTTTCCGGTCAAGTAGAATAACGCGCGCCGGACCGGATCCCGGTGCCCTGCCGCAGGCGGGGAGCGACAAATTCTCCGATACAGAGCCTTACCATGACCCAAGCGACCCCACGCTCCACCGTCGTGATCTACTCCGGCGGCATGGACTCCTATACCGTACTTCACCGTGCCCTGCGCGAAGGCCTGAACGTCACGGCCCTCTCCTTCGACTATGGCCAGCGCCACGCCCGTGAGCTGGAGGTGGCGGCACGCGTCTGTGCCGAGCTTGGCGTACCGCATCAGGTGGTCGACATTCGCGCCATTCACGGCCTGATCGACAACTCGGCGTTGACCGATGCCAGCCGCGACATGCCCGAGGGCGACTACGGCGAGGAGAATCTCGCCGCCACGGTGGTGCCCAACCGCAACATGATCCTGCTCTCGCTGGCCATCGCCAAGGCGGTCAACGTCGGCGCCGAGCGTGTCGACTACGGCGCCCACGGTGGCGATCACGTGCTCTATCCCGACTGCCGGCCCGAGTTCGTCGAGGCCATGAACGCGGTGGCCGGTATCGCCAATTTCTCGCCGGTCGAGATTCATGCGCCCTACCTGCGTGCGAGCAAGGCGGAGATCCTGGCCGAGGGCCTGGCCATGGGCCTCGATTACGCCAAGACCTGGACCTGCTACCGTGGCGAAGCCCTGGCCTGCGGGCTCTGCGGCAGCTGCCGCGAACGCCTGGCGGCCTTTGTCGCCAATGGCCAGACGGACCCGCTCGAGTATGCTGTCGATGCGCCACGACCCGACCTTGCCAGGGGAGGCGTCTAATGTATCACGTCAAGGAGGCGTTCTACTCGCTGCAGGGAGAAGGTGCGCGGGCCGGACGCGCGAGCGTGTTCTGTCGCTTCAGCGGCTGCAATCTGTGGTCGGGGCGCGAGCAGGACCGGTCGAGCGCGGCATGCAGTTTCTGCGATACCGACTTCGTCGGCACCGATGGCCAGAACGGCGGACGCTTCGCCAGCGCCGAAGCTCTGGCCAACCACCTGACGGCACTGTGGCCCGAGGCAGGCGGTGTGGCGACCCCCTATGTGGTCTTTACCGGCGGCGAGCCGCTGCTGCAGCTCGATGCGGCCTTGATCGCCGCCATGCATGCCCACGGCTTCGAGGTCGCGGTCGAGACCAACGGCACCCTGCCCGCCCCGGCAGGCATCGACTGGCTATGCGTGAGCCCCAAGGGCGCCACGCCCCTGGCGCTGACGGCGGGTGACGAACTCAAGCTGGTCTACCCCCAGCAGGCGGCGCCGCCCGAACGCTTCGCCGAACTCGCTTTCCGATACCACTTCCTGCAGCCCATGGACACCACGGCGTTGTCTGCCAACGACGAGCATATGAGCGCCACCGTGGCCTACTGCCTGGCCCACCCGCTGTGGCGACTATCGCTACAGACACACAAGATCACGGGGATCGACTGATGACGCTGTTCGTCAACCGCCTGACTCAACTCGACTCCTCGCTGTGGTGCCCGCAGCGGGGCCTGATCGGCGTCAGCTGGTTCGTCGACGCAGAGCTCGACGGTGAACTCGGCGAAGACGGCATGCTGTTCGACTTCGGCCACGTCAAGCCGTGGATCAAGTCGCGTCTGGATGCCAGTGCCGACCATACGCTGCTGGTGCCGATCCGCGCCCCTGGCGTCGAGATCAGCGAGTGCAGCGAAGGTATCTGCGTACGCGCCTCGCTGCCCTATGCCATGGAGGTTCGTGCACCGCGCCAGGCCTTCACCCTGCTGCCATGGCAGCAGATCGAGCCCGAACGGCTTGCCGATCACCTTGCCCGTGAGCTGATGAAGCGTCCTCCGCCGCGTGTCAGCGCCATCCGCCTGCGCCTGCGCCCGGAGGTGATCGAAGGCGCCGCCTATACCTACAGTCATGGCCTCAGGCACCATGGCGGCAACTGCCAGCGCATCGCCCACGGCCATCGCTCACGCTTGCACATCTGGCAGCGCGGCCAGCGCTGTCCGGCGCTGGAGGCCCACTGGGCAGAGCATCTGAACGACCGCTACCTGGTGGACAAGGCCGACATCGTCAATCGACCCGAGCCGGAACTCCGCCGCAGCCTGACCAGCCGCTACCGCGCCGAACAAGGCCGCTTCCAGTTGCGCCTGCCGCTGGAGCGCTGCCTCGTGCTCGACACCCCGACCACCATCGAGCACATCGCCGTCTGGCTGGCTCGGCAGATCGCCGCCGAAACGGGAACCACCACTCGGGTGCAGGCTTTCGAGGGAATCGACAAGGGTGCGATAGCCGAGGCCAAGCCGTGAGCCCAAGGAGCGAAGCCTCAACGGCAAGTCGGGAGGCGGGTTGTCGCCCTGGTTGCGGCGCATGCTGCATCGCGCCTTCGATCAGCTCGCCGATACCCGGCATGCCCCACGGCAAGCCGGCCCAGGTACGCTGCATCCAGCTCGACGAGGGCAACCTGTGTCGCCTGTTCGGCGACCCTCGCCGCCCCAAGGTGTGCGAGAGCTTCGCCTTCGACCGCGAGCTCTGCGGTGAGAGCCGCACTCAGGCGCTGCAGCGCATAGCCCTGCTCGAGTGCGGCACCACCGCCTAACCGTTACCTGCGACCACCCGGTCCTTGACTCCACTCACTTGAGGCAGTGGGCGGTCGAGCAAGGTACGCCAGCGAATCAGTACCGGCGCATCGCTGTGGCTCACGCTATCCAGCAGGATGCGGAACTGCTCGCGCACAGCCTCGTCACGGCAGTCGATGAACGACAGCCATGCCTCCAGCGCACACAGCTCCTGATGGCGATTCTCATGCTGGCGGGCGCACTCCAGCGCCTGTTCGACCAGCAGCCTCACCTCTTCCTTGGGCCGACCCAGCCGGTCGCGTACATGAGCCAGCTGAACCGCCAGTTCGGATACGAACAACGTGCTGCGCTCGCGGGCAATCATCAGGCACTGATCGAGGTAATCCTCGGCGCGGCTGAGCTCGTCGAGAGCCAGGCAGGCATCGCTGTACCACAGATTGGGGCGATGATAGCGGTCGCGCCCGGTGATTTCGCCCAGCTCCTCCTGCGCCAACTCCATCATGGTCAGACCGTCGCGATCGCCCGATAGCGCTCGGCGCCAGCCGAGGATCCCCTGGGCCGACACCTGCCACAGGTGCAGATCGGGCGTCTCGGTCAGCGCGACGGCCTGCTCGGCGCGGCGAGCCGCCAGATGCACGTGACCAAGCTGCCGGTAGAGGGCGGCGGCGAACAGCAGCGCCATGGCCAGTGAGCCGGGATGCCCGATGCGCTCGGCCAGGCGAATCGCCGACTCGACCTGCTGCTCGGCCCGCCTGTAGTCGCCGCGCAGGCAGATGGCCCAACCCTGGAAACAGGCGGCCGCCACCTGGGGGTGTTCGGAGAACGGCAGCCACTCGATCATCATCGGCTGCTCGAGCGGTGCGATTTCGTCGAGATGTTCGAAGGCCTGACGGATGCGTCCGGCCCAGTACTCGCAGTTGGCCCGGGCATAGTCGGCCAGACGCTGATAGCGAGGGTCTTCGAGCTTACCGGCGATCGTTGCCAGGCTGGCGGCGAGCGAGAAGGCGTCGGCATGGGCATGACGCTGGCTGCATCCCACCCACAGCCCCCACTTGACCAGGAAGGCCTGCTCCAGATCCTCCGCGTCCTCAGCGTGACAGCCCTCGTGCTGCACCAGCAGCTCACGGGCACGGACGAAGCTCTCGTGGGCGGTCGGCGAGCCATGCCCTTCGAGGGCAAAGGCGGCCTGACCGCGCACGGTCAACAGGCTGATCTCGCGCTCGGCCTGATTCTCCACGTGACGCAGACTGGCCAGACCGAAATCGGCCATCTTCAGCGCGGTGCGGTTGGCGCTGACCTTGAGCGCTTCCCGCGCCGCCAGTTCGAAGTAGCGAGCACCGCGCGCGTAGTGGCCGCTGCGTCGCAGGTGGGTGGCAAAATCGCCTGGGTGACGGCCGATCCACATCGGGAAACGCTCCTCGATGAGGCTGACCACTTGGCGGTGGATGCGCACCCGCACGTCACGGGGACAGGAGAGGTAGGCGGCCTCCTGCAGCAACTGATGGCTAAACTGGTATTCGCGGCCGCCGCCCTCGCCGCCCGCCGGTTCGATGATCTCCAGCCGGCGCATCTGCTCCAGCGCACGATTGAGCTGGGTCATGTCCCAGCCGCTGCATTCAGCGAGGAAATCGAGCCGGAAGCGACGCCCCAGCACCGCAGCCACATGAGCCACTTCGCGGTCGCCGTCGAGCTGGTCGATGCGCCCGGCGAGCAGCCCCAGCAGACCTCGGGGGAGCTCATCGAGATGCACCATGCGCCCCTCGCGACGATCCATTTCCAGGCGCCGGCAGATTTCCTGCATGTAGAGCGGCACGCCGTCGCAGCGCTCGATGATCTGCCCGCGCAGCCGTGGGCTGAGATGCAGCCGGTAACGTCTGGCCAGCTGCGACAGCAGCCGCGACGACTGCATGGCATCGAGATGTCCCAGGGTGATCTGCTGGTCCCAGTGCAGGCGGGTCGGCAGCGCCTCGCGGCCATGATGGCTGGCCACCAGCAGGAAGGCGCAGTTGATCGGCAAGCGTGCCTGCAACCCTGCCAGCACTCGGAAGGAGGGCTCATCGAGCCACTGCAGGTCGTCGACCATCAGCACCTGGGTGCGCTCGATGGCCTGACGCTCGATGACGCGGCAGAGCAAGGCCACTACCAGATCGGCCGCCTCACCGCTCTTGGCCAGTTGCGCCACCTCAGGCGACTCGCGTACGCCCAGCGCCTCTTCGAGCAGACCCAACTGTTCCGCACTCAGCGACAGATCGACCTGAGCGACCAGCTCCTCGAGTGACGGCTGGTCGAGCTTGCCTTCCAGATGCCAGCGCAGCAGCGTACGCGCCACGCCGTAGGGCTCCAGCACGGAAAGCCGCGTGGTGGGCTGCCAGCAAATGGCAGCATCGCGGCTGAGTTCGAGCTGGCGGAAGCCGACCATCAGGGCCGACTTGCCCATGCCGGAGGCGCCGCGTACCAGCACGCTCTGGCGCAGGCCGATGCCGGCCCGGGCCAGGGCATCGCGCAGCACCCGCAACGACGACTCGCGCCCCACCAGACTTGGTGGCATGGCATCACGTCCGCCCTCGTTATGGCCCAGCACCAGCGCCCGCAGGCGCACCCGACCGTCGCTCGCCACCAGCCGCGACGACAGGCGCGGCTGCAGGTCCAGCGCAGGCGGCATGTGCTGACTCGCCTCCTGAGAGATCACCAGTTCGCTACCCTCGGCAGCGCTCATCAGTTCCAGCGAGCCCTGGGTCACCTGCCCCAGAGGATCGACCAGCTGGCGCTCGGGCAGATAGACCACACGACCGCTGTTCAGGCCGGCGGCAAGCTCGATGCGCGGCGGCTCGTCCTCACCGCTCCAGTGCCGGCTCACCTCGTCGGGCAGCACGCGGCGGCAGTGTTCGTAGAGCGCCACCAGCTCGGCAAGCTGATGGGCCGGGCCATGGGTGCCGAAACAGGCCAGACCCAGCCCACCGGTAGCCCCGGGCAGCCAGAAACCGCCCAGGTGATGACACTGCTGCTCCAGCCAACGCATGAGCTCGATCTGCAGCGCCAGGCAGGCGCGGGTCTCGTCACGGGCGGAAAACTCGCCTTTGACCCGCAGCCGAATGGCCATCACCGACAGCTGGCGCTGTTCGATCTCGTCTTCACGCAGCGGAGAACTTCCGTGGGCCAGGGTGCGCGAGAAGGCCCCCTGGGGCGAAAGGCTCTTCAGATCGGGAGTTCCGTCCGACCAGTAGCGTGCCAATTGAAGAAAGTTGGGCTCAGGCTGCTGGCCGGAGAGCGCCAACAGTTGCAGGTAGGCGTTGTACTGTTCGTGGGCGGCGGCCAGTTGGCCCTGCTCGGCAAGCTGGCGCACCAGCCGCTCATGGAAGGGCCCATAGCCGGAGAAACGGCTGACGAGGGTCTGCAACAGGGGGTCGGGCACTTCATCGTGGCGCTCGAGCACGCCTTCGGCGAAACGGATCACGCGCTGGCGCCACTCGTTGCGCAGCTGGACCAGCCAGCGCTGGAACTCGGTACAGGCCGGCAGTTGCAGCTCCTCCACCAGATCGCCCCGGTAGCGCCGCAGCAGGCATTGGAGCGTCTCCACGTCCTGTTCGCCTTCCAGCAGTTGTTGCAGCTCGCGCAGGTCGAAGCGCCAGCTGTCCGGCCGCCGGAAGGCGATGGTCTGGCGTGACACGACCAGCACGCGCTCCGCTTCCTCGCCCAGGGATTGCCTCAAGCAGTGGAGCGCGTGACGCAGGTTGGTACGACCGGAAGAGAGCCCCTGGTCGGGCCACAGCAGCTCGGCCAGGCTGGCCCGGTTGACCGGCTGATGATGGAGCAGAAGATAGACCAGCAGCGCCTTGACCTTGTCGTAGCTGAACTGGGTCAGTACGTCATCACCCAGTGCCAGCGAGAACTGGCCGAACAACGCCAGGTGATCACACTCACTGTTCTGCACGATATCTGAAGCGTCCTGCATGACGGAACCCTGCATGGCGAAGTGGCGGCGTCAGGCCGGCACGCCACTATGGAAACGAAACGCCGTGTCCGGCGTGACTATTAGTTGTGCTTCGCATTCGGCAAAGAAATCCACCCGCTTGTCAATGGGATCTTTCGCAAGATGCCGGGCCAGCATCAGATAATCCTCGAAATGCCGGCCCTCTGACTTGACCAGCGAGCGATAGAATCGGGCCAGTTCGGTGTCGAGGTGGGGTATCAGCCTGGCGAAACGTTCGCAGCTTCGCGCCTCGATGAATGCCCCGATGATAAGGATATCGACAAGTCGCTCCGGTTCTTGAGGGCGAACGTGGCTACGTAGCGCTTCGGCATAGCGTGACGCACTCAGATGGCGGTATTCGATGCCGCGCGCCTCCATCAGCTTTACCACCTGCTCGAAGTGCAACAGCTCCTCGCGGGCGAGCTGCGACATCTTGGTCAGCAGCAGGGGTTGGTCGACATAGCGGTAAAGCAGGCTCATCGCCGTGGAAGCGGCCTTCTTCTCGCACTGGGCGTGGTCGATGAGCAGCAGATCGGGGTTCTTCAGCGCCCACTCGACCCACGCATCGGGCGTGGGGCAGGCGAGAAAGGCGAGCAGGCTCGGCGGCAGCTCGACGTCATGGGGCGCTTCGAGAGTCTCGGACATGGTTCAGGCTCGGTATTCCTGGTCGTGCGAATCATGGGGAAGCGGCGGGTACTTGCTCGAGGCCTGACGCTCGCCAGCGGCCTCGAGCAGATGCTCGCCCAGGCGGGCATACAGCTCCGCCGCACTGAGTTCGGCGACCCCCTCCAGAGGCTTCAGGCCATAGCGCGACAGATCGCGAATACGATCGCGCCCGACCCGCAGCAGTTCCACCGCCCGCGACAAGGACGGCTGCTCCGGGCGAAAGCGAATGCGGTAGCGGCGCAGCTGCGCCTCCAGCATGGCCTCGTCGATGACCTGCAGGAAGCGCCCGGCCACTCGCTCGCGCAGAGTATCCAGTTGCGCCATGCGCAGGCTGCGCTGCTCGGCCGTTAGGGCCATCCATTCGCCGATCTCGCTATCCGTTCGCTGACAGCCTCGACATATCGGGTCGCCCAGCGTCGTCGAGCAGAGCCCCACACAAGGTGAGGCGATACGCGCGCACATCACCGCTCTCCCTTCATTTATCGGCCCCATGGTAACGCGCCCCGCCGCGAGTGGCACGTTGTAGTTCGACAACATCGCGGCGACCAAAGTCTAGCGCCCGGCTCAGCGGGCCAACTTAACATTGTCGACAGTTTCCCGTAGAATCGCGGCACCCAGTGACTACGGTTGTTTCCCCGCCAAGGCAGGCATTGCGTCGAGGATCATCGACGTATCGGCCTGCCTTGGGCAACACACCAGATGAGGGCCCCAACGTGCTTGAAGCCTATCGCCAACATGTCGAAGAACGCGCCGCCGAGGGCGTCCCGCCGAAGCCCCTGAATGCCGAACAGGCTGCCGCGCTGGTCGAGCTGCTGAAGAACCCGCCTGCTGGCGAAGAGGAGTTCGTCCTCGACCTGCTGACCAACCGCATTCCGCCGGGCGTCGACGAGGCTGCCTATGTCAAGGCCGGTTTCCTGACCGCCATCACCAAGGGCGAGGCGCAGTCTCCGCTGGTCGACAAGGTTCACGCCGTCAAGCTGCTGGGCACCATGCAGGGTGGCTACAACATCGCCACCCTGGTCGAGCTGCTGGACGACGCCGAGCTGGCCAAGGAAGCCGGTGAACAGCTCAAGCACACTCTGCTGATGTTCGATGCCTTCCACGACGTGGAAGAGCGCGCCAAGGCCGGCAATGCGGTGGCCAAGGACGTCATGCAGTCCTGGGCCGAGGCCGAGTGGTTCCTGTCCAAGCCGGCGCTGGCCGAGAAGATCACCCTCACCGTGTTCAAGGTGCCGGGCGAAACCAACACCGACGACCTCTCCCCCGCGCCGGACGCCTGGTCGCGCCCCGACATCCCGCTGCACGCCAACGCCATGCTCAAGAACGAGCGTGAAGGCATCGTGCCTGAAGTGCCCGGCACCACCGGCCCGCTCAAGCAAATCGAAGAGGTGAAGGCCAAGGGCTTCCCGGTCGCCTATGTGGGCGACGTGGTCGGCACCGGCTCCTCGCGCAAGTCCGCCACCAACTCGGTGCTGTGGTTCTTCGGCGACGACATCCCCAACGTGCCCAACAAGCGCGCCGGCGGTTTCTGCTTCGGCGGCAAGATCGCCCCGATCTTCTTCAACACCATGGAAGACGCCGGTGCCCTGCCGGTCGAGATGGACGTCTCCAAGCTCGAGATGGGCGACGTCATCGACGTCTACCCCTATGAAGGCAAGGTGTGCAAGCACGGCACCGACGAAGTGGTTTCGACCTTCGAGCTCAAGACCCAGGTGATCCTCGACGAGGTGCGCGCCGGCGGCCGCATTCCGCTGATCATCGGTCGCGGCCTGACCGGCAAGGCGCGCGAGTCGCTGGGCCTGCCCCAGTCGGACGTGTTCCGCCTGCCCGAGCAGCCCAAGGACACCGGCAAGGGCTTCACCCTGGCCCAGAAGATGGTCGGCAAGGCCTGCGGCATGGAGGGCGTGCGCCCGGGCATGTACTGCGAGCCGAAGATGACCACCGTGGGCTCCCAGGATACCACCGGCCCGATGACCCGCGACGAGCTCAAGGACCTCGCCTGCCTCGGCTTCCAGGCCGACCTGGTCATGCAGTCGTTCTGCCACACCGCGGCCTATCCGAAGCCGGTCGACGTGGAAACCCACCACACCCTGCCCGACTTCATCATGAACCGCGGCGGCGTTTCGCTGCGTCCGGGCGACGGCATCATCCACAGCTGGCTCAACCGCATGCTGCTGCCCGACACCGTGGGCACCGGCGGCGACTCCCACACCCGTTTCCCGCTGGGCATCTCGTTCCCGGCCGGCTCGGGCCTCGTGGCCTTCGCCGCCGCCACCGGCGTGATGCCGCTGGACATGCCGGAATCGGTGCTGGTGCGCTTCAAGGGCAAGCGGCAGCCGGGCGTCACTCTGCGTGACCTGGTCCACGCCATCCCCTACTACGCCATCAAGCAGGGTCTGCTGACCGTGGCCAAGGCGGGCAAGAAGAACGCCTTCTCCGGCCGCGTGCTGGAGATCGAAGGCCTCGAGGACCTTACCGTCGAGCAGGCCTTCGAGCTCTCCGACGCCTCCGCCGAGCGCAGCGCCGCAGGCTGTACCATCACCCTGGGTGAAGCGAGCGTCACCGAGTACCTGAAGTCCAACATCACCCTGCTCAAGTGGATGATCGCCAACGGCTATGGCGACAAGCGCACCATCGAGCGCCGCATCCTGGCCATGGAAGAGTGGCTGGCCAACCCGAGCCTGATGCGCGCCGACAAGGACGCCGAGTACGCCGAGGTCATCGAGATCGACCTGGCCGAGCTCAAGGAGCCGGTACTCTGCGCGCCGAACGATCCGGACGATGCCCGTCTGCTCTCCGAAGTGGCCGGCGAGAAGATCGACGAGGTCTTCATCGGCTCGTGCATGACCAACATCGGCCACTTCCGCGCCGCGGGCAAACTGCTCGAGAAGCAGCCGGCCGGCAGCCTGAAGACCCGTCTGTGGCTGGCACCACCGACCAAGATGGATCAGCACCAGCTCACCGAAGAGGGCTACTACGGCATCTACGGCCGTGCCGGTGCGCGCATGGAAATGCCGGGCTGCTCGCTGTGCATGGGCAACCAGGCACGTGTCGCCGCCAAGAGCACCGTGGTCTCGACCTCTACCCGCAACTTCCCCAACCGTCTGGGCGACGGCGCCAACGTCTACCTGGCATCGGCAGAACTGGCGGCGGTGGCCGCGGTGGAAGGTCGCCTGCCGAGCGTCGAAGAGTACCAGCGTTACATGGGTGAATTCGACGCCATGGCCGGAGAGATCTATCGTTACATGAACTTCCATGAGATCGAGGAGTATCAGAACGCCGCTTCCAACGTGATTCCGGTCGCCCAGGAAGCCTGATACCATCCGGTTCTGATAGAATCAGGTTCGACTCCGATGCTCGCAACATCGATGGCATCAGAAAGCTGATGCCGGAGCCGATGAACGAAGCGCCCTCTCACGAGGGCGCTTTTTTATTGCCGTCTTTCTGGGCTGCGCCTCGCTACGTTTCTTTACCCTCGCTGCCTTGAGCGATGCCATGGGCGTGTCTAACTTTAATAGGTCTGTGTGCAGATCTGTCGGCCAGGAAGCCGGCTCGCACATGAAGACGAGGGATAGAAAGAATGAGGGATGGAAACCACAAGGGACATTCAAGGAGTAGAACATGTCGAATAGAACACTCCTCTGCATAACATTAACGACTGCAACGCTGATCGTCGCCAACGGGGCTCAGGCACAGGCTCACTACGAGCCGCACCAGCAGTATGCCTACCTGGGGCTGGGCACCGGTTTCAGCTCGCTGGAAAACGATCGCGACGAAGTCGACAACTTCATCGAAAGCGGGGGCCGCAACTTCAGCATCGACGACGATGACAACGTGTGGAAAGTCTTCGCCGGCTACCAATTCAACCGCTACCTGGCGGTCGAGGCCTTCTACGCCGACCTGGGGCGCGTGCGCTTGCGCGGTACCGACGGCGCAAGCACCGACCTGGAATCCACCGCCTATGGCGCCAGCGTGGTGGGCCAGCTCCCCATCACCGACTGGTTCACCCCCTTCGCCAAGATCGGTGCGGCCAGTTGGGAAACCGAGGTGCGAGGCAACCTGGGCGATACCGAGCTGAACCTGCAGGACAACGACGGCTTCGACCCGGTCTACGGACTTGGCGCCCAGTTCAACTTCAACCCCATTCTTATCCGCGCCGAGTACGAGCGCTACGACCTCGACAGCGACTACACCATCGACACCTTCACCGCTTCGGTGGGGTGGCGCTTCTAGGGTTCTGGGCTTCGACGCCGGGTTCGCCCGGCGTCGGTCGTCTTGCGACGAATCGATGAAGGCCGGGCAACAGGCGTTATGGCATCATCCCGTGACACATCACTTAGGCAAGGAGCCCTCGATGACCGCCATCATCACGCCCGATATCTGCGATGCCCATCCGGAAGTTCAGGTACTCGACCCCATCTTCGTCAGCTACGGTGGCCGCGAGGCATTCTGCGGTCCGATTCGTACGGTCAAATGCTTCGAAGACAACACGCTGATCAAGCAGGCGGTGAGCGAGCCCGGCGAAGGTGCCGTGCTGGTAGTCGATGCCGGCGGCTCGCACCGCTGCGCCATGCTGGGCGACATGCTGGCCGAACTGGCCGTGGACAACGGCTGGTCCGGTGTCGTGATGTACGGCTGCGTGCGCGATGTCGATGTGCTGGCCGAGACGGACCTGGGCGTGCATGCGCTGGGCGCCCATCCGCGCAGGAGCGAGAAACGCGGCGAGGGCAGCCGCGACATTACGGTCACCTTTGCCGGCGTCACCCTGCGCCCCGGACAGTGGCTGTACGCCGACAACAACGGCATCGTAGTCGCCGAGGAGCGGCTGCCACTGGAGAGCTGAGCCTCACGTCGTGGCACACGGGCTTGCCCTGCCGGCAGTCTCGATGCCACGCTATAGGCATGAGTATTGAGCGGGAGCAGGAGAGCGGATGAAGTCACTCGGCGTGGATGTGCTGCGCAGCCTGCGAGAGCACCTGCGACCGCTGGTGGCGTATCATCTCTTCTTCACCCTGCTGGCCTCCAGCTTGCTGCTGCCCACGGTGGCATGGACACTGACGAGCCTGCTCGGCCGCTTCGACCGACCGGTGATCACCAACGCCGGGCTGCTGGACCTGTTGCTCAGCCCGGCCGGCATGCTGTGGCTGCTGGCCGCCATCGGCCTGACCTTCCTGATCCTCTACCTGCAGCAGGCCGGCATGATCCTGGTGGCGGTAAAGCGCCGCGACAATCACTTCCGGCTCGCTTTCATCGCGCTATGGCAGACGCTACGCCGCCTGCCCACCCTCGCCGGTCTGGTGGTGCTTCAGGTGGGCGCTCACCTGCTGCTTATCCTGCCCGTGGTTCTGCTACTGGGCTGGCTCTACGACGCCATCATAGGGGGGCTCGACCCCTATTACGTGCTGCGCATGCGGCCACCGGCATTCTGGTACTACCTCGGCCTGGCAGTGCCCCTGGCCCTCGTCTGGGCCGTGATTGCGGCATCCGTTTACGTACGCTGGATACTGGCCCTGCCAGCGGCCATGCTGGAAAACCTGACACCGCTGGCGGCACTCAGACGCAGCCGTGATCTGACCCGCGGCCACAGAGCCCAGGTCGCGCTGGTGGTCATTTCGGTGCTGCTGGTCATCGTGGCCCTACCCCTGCTTGCCACCGGCCTGTTCGACCGGGTCTTCACCCCGATGCTGTGGTGGCTGCCCGAGCGCAACGCGGTGCTCATCCCCGCCATGCTGACCTACGTCACCGGCTACGTGCTGGTGACGCTGGCCATTACCTTCCTGGGTATCGCCGCCAATGCGCTGCTGTCGGCCTGCCTCTATCTGCGTCTCGCGCATCGCGAGCCCCGCCCCGCCCCGCCGCCGCCCGATGCCCATCCCGGCCGCCTGGCCTGGGGCGTGGAAGCGGGCGTGCTGGTGTTCGCCCTGTTTCAAGCCTGGTGGATCGTCAACAGCTTCGAGCTACGTGACGACGTCACCGTCATCGCCCATCGCGGCAGCTCCATGGCGGCTCCGGAAAACACCCTCGCCGCCATCGAACGTGCCGTAGAGGACCGCTCCCACTACGTGGAGATCGACGTGAGGCTCAGCGCCGACGGCGAGGTGGTGCTCTACCACGATCGCAGCCTGCAGCGCCTCACCGGCGACCCGCGCAACGTACGTGATCTCACCCTCGAAGAGCTTCGCCAGTTCGATGTCGGCAGCTGGTTCGGCGACGCCTTCGTCGGCGAGCGCATCCCCACCCTGGACGAGGCTTTCGCCGCGGTACGCGGTCGCAGCGCCCTGATGATCGACATGAAGCCCGACCCGGGAACGGAAGAAGCGCTGGTAGAGGCCGTCATCGCCTCGCTGCACCGGGAGAACGAAGCCCGGCGTGAGTGCCTGGCTCAAGCGAGCGCGGCCGAAGCCGCCCGCTGCGGCACTCCGGAGGCCGCAGAGGAGACACGCCTGGCGGTAATGTCGAGCGGCGTGCTGGAAATGGTCAAGGAGCGGGAGCCGGAGCTGCGCGTGACGCTGCTGGCTCAGTTGGTGATGCCGGGAACGCTGGACCGGCGCAGCTTCGACGCCCTGGGCCTGCGCCACAACAGGATCACGCCCAATGAGATTCGCCTGGCGCGGGAGCTGGGCTACGAAGTGCATGCCTGGACGGTCAATGACCGGGCCAGGATGTCGCAGATGATCGATCTCGGCGTCGATGCCATCATCACCGACTACCCGGATCGACTCGTGGAGCTCATGGACGAACGTCGTGAACTCGGCGACGGCGCGATCCTGCTGGTCAAGCTGCGCAACTGGCTGCGGCGCTGAGGGGCGCCCGCGCGGACGCCCCTCAGTGACCTCAGTCGCCCATCACTACGCCTTCACGGCGCGGGTCGGCCCCACCGAAGTAACCGTCCTCGGTACGCTGAATGGCCTGCAGGCCGCTGACCAGCTCGCGCTCGCTGGCCTCATGACCAAGCTCGTTGAGCGCTTCGAGCACCTCGCCGGGGAAGCGCCCCTCTTCGAGGTAGGCCGGCCCACCCAGGGTGATGGCGTGGGGCAGGTTGAGCGCTTCCTGGGCATCGAGCCCCCACTCGAGCATGGCCACCAATGCCTTAGCGGTGTAGTGAATGATCGCAGCACCGCCGGGCGAGCCCAGGCTCGCCACCAGTTCGTCGGTTTCACGGTCGAATACCAGCGTGGGGCTCATGCTGGAGCGCGGCCGCTTGCCCGGTTCGACCCGGTTGGCGATGGGGGTGCCATCGGCCCCCAGCGGACGAAACGAAAAGTCGGTCAGTTCGTTGTTGAGCAGGTAGCCGCCCGCCAGGCCAGTACCGCCGTCCGCCAGAATGCGCGAGCCGAAGGCGGCCTCGATGGTGGTGGTCATGGCCAGGGCATTACCCTCTTCATCGACGATGCTGATGTGGCTGGTGCCGTACTCCGGCTGAGGGAGCTGCATGGACCAGGCCATTTCCACCTCGCCCGGGTTGCCGGCTTCGGCGCCGTCGGGGCCTACGCTGCGCTCACCGATCAGTTCGGCGCGCTTGGCCAGGTACTCGGAGTCGAGCATGCTGTTCCAGTCGCCGCCGGGGGCGTTGACGAAATCCGGATCGCCAATGAACTTGCCGCGATCGGCAAAGGCCAGCCGTGAGGCCTCGAGGAAGCGATGCAGCCACTCCGTGCTGGGACGATCCTCCTCCATCGGCTCCTCGATGTCAGGCAGCTGCTTCATGACGCCCAGGATCTGCATGATGGTCAGGTGGCCGGAGGAAGGCGGCGGAAAGCCGCACACCCGGTAGGCCTGCCAATCGGTACACAGCGGCTCGCGCTCCTTGGCCACGTAGGTCGCCATATCCTCCAGGCTGATCGCCCCGGGGCGGCCAGGATGCCCCTGAACCCGGGAAACGAGGTCTTCGGCAATCGGGCCGGTATGCAGCGCCTTGCTACCCTCTTCGGCTATCTTGCGCAGGATCTCCGCCAAGGCGGGGTTCTGCAGGCGATGCCCCTGAGGCAAGGGCTCGCCCTCTTCCGTATAGTAGAAGGCGGCGCCGAGAGGATCGTCGCGCAGCCGCTCCTCCGCGGCCAGGCTGGTATGCAGCCGGGGGCTGACCTCGAAACCCTCCTCTGCCAGGGTGATGGCCGGGCCGAACAGCTCCGCCCAGGGCAGCTTGCCATGGCGTTCATGCGCCTTCTCCAGCATGCGCACGGTGCCCGGCACGCCGACCGAGAGCCCACTGGCTGCCGCCTCCATGAACTCGAGCGGCTCGCCTTCGCCATTCAGGAACAGCGACTCGCTGGCCGCCCGCGGGGCTGTCTCGCGACCGTCGTAGGCCTTTACCTCGCTACCATCGTAGTGCATCAGGAAGGCTCCGCCGCCGATGCCGCTCGACTGTGGCTCGACCAGGGTCAGTACCATCTGCACGGCGATGGCGGCATCCACTGCCGAGCCACCCGCCCTGAGGACCTGATAGCCGGCGTCGGTGGCCAGAGGGTTGGCTGCCGCCACGGCAAAACGCTCGGTGGCCCAGCCGGGCTTCTCGCTGTAGCCGGACGCCGACTCCGGCGCGATGGCGGGTGCCTCGTACTGAAACGCCGTCTCGGCGGATGCCAGCAACGGCAGGCCCAGCGCGCACGATGAAACGACGCAGGCCAACCAGCGTCGGGGGAAGACAGAGCGCATATCCATGAAAAATAGCCCCTCGGTAACTCCATGTAAGAGGTGTAAGCATAGGCGAAAAAAGACCCGATTGAGAGAGCTCAATCGGGTCAGTTTGTAACCTAAGTACGCTTTGCCTAGGCCAGCGTTTCCCCCGCCAGCATGAACCAGGTTTCCAGCACAGCATCGGGGTTCAGGGACACCGAATCGATGCCCTGTTCCATCAGCCATTTGGCCAGATCGGGGTGATCGGAGGGGCCCTGACCGCAGATGCCGACGTACTTGCCCTGGGCCTTGCAGGCCTGGATAGCCATGGCCAGCAGTCGCTTGACCGCCGGGTTTCGCTCGTCGAACAGATGAGCCACGATGCCGGAGTCGCGATCCAGACCGAGGGTGAGCTGAGTCAGGTCGTTGGAACCGATCGAGAAGCCATCGAAGTGCTCGAGGAACTCCTCCGCCAGCAGCGCGTTGGCCGGCAGCTCGCACATCATGATCACCTTGAGCCCATTGTCGCCGCGCTTGAGCCCGTTGGCGGCCATCAGCTCGACGACCTCACGGGCCTCTTCGGTGGTACGCACGAAGGGCACCATGATCTCGATGTTGTCGAGCCCCATCTCGTCACGCACGTACTTGAGGGCTTTGCACTCGAGCTCGAAGCACGGACGGAAGGCATCGGAAACGTAGCGCGAGGCGCCGCGGAACCCGAGCATGGGATTCTCTTCGCCCGGCTCGTAGAGCTTGCCGCCGATCAGGTTCTCGTATTCGTTCGACTTGAAGTCGGAAAGACGCACGATCACCCGCTGCGGATGGAACGCCGCCGCCAGGGTCGAGATGCCTTCGACCAGCTTGTCGACGTAGAAGTCCACGGGGCTGGCATAGCCGGCGGTGCGCAGGTTGATGGTCTGCTGCAGGTCCAGCGGCAGTGTGTCGTATTCGAGCAGCGCCTTGGGGTGCACGCCGATCATGCGATTGATGATGAACTCCAGGCGCGCCAGGCCGACGCCGGCATGGGGCAGGCTGGCGAAGCTGAAGGCGCGGTCCGGATTGCCCACGTTCATCATGATCTTGAACGGGATCTCGGGCATCGCGTCGACGCTGGTGACGCGGCGGTCGTAGTCCAGCAGGCCTTCGTAGACGTGGCCGGTATCGCCCTCGGCGCAGGAGACCGTGACGTCGCGGCCGTCTGCCAGCACTTCGGTGGCATCGCCACAGCCGACCACGGCGGGGATGCCGAGCTCACGGGCGATGATCGCCGCGTGGCAGGTACGGCCGCCGCGGTTGGTGACGATGGCCGAGGCGCGCTTCATGATCGGCTCCCAGTCGGGATCGGTCATGTCGGTGACCAACACGTCGCCGGCGTTGACCTTGTCCATCTCCTCCGGGGTAAACACGATCTTGACCGTGCCACGGCCGATGCGCTGGCCGATGGCACGACCGTCGACCAGGGTGCGCCCCTTTTCCTTGAGGTGGAAGCGCTCGAGCTTGCCGCCCTCCTGCTGGGAGACCACGGTCTCCGGACGCGCCTGGACGATGTAGAGCTCGCCGTCGTCGCCGTCCAGCGCCCACTCGATGTCCATCGGACGCTGGTAATGCTCCTCGATGGTGACCGCCTGACGCGCCAGGGCCATCACCTGGTCGTCACTGATACAGAAGCGGGCACGATCCTTGAGCGGCACGTCCACGGTGGAGACCGATTTGCCGGCGCTGGCGTCCTCACCGTATACCATCTTGATCAGCTTGGAGCCGAGATTGCGACGCAGCACCGCCGGCCGGCCGGCCGCCAGAGTGGACTTGTGCACGTAGAATTCGTCGGGGTTGACCGAGCCCTGCACCACCGTCTCGCCCAGCCCCCAGGAGGCGGTGACGAACACCGCATCGCGATAGCCCGACTCGGTATCGAGGGTGAACATGACGCCGGAAGCGCCGGTCTCGGAGCGCACCATCTTCTGGATACCGGCCGACAGCGCCACGTTCTCGTGGGCATAGCCGCGATGCACGCGGTAAGAGATGGCGCGGTCGTTGAACAGCGAGGCGAACACCTCGTGCACGGCGCGCTTGACGTTGTCGAAGCCTTCGATGTTGAGGAAGGTTTCCTGCTGACCGGCGAAGGAGGCATCGGGCAGGTCCTCGGCGGTAGCCGAGCTGCGCACCGCCACCTTGAGGTTGGGATGCTGACTGGCCAGCTTGTCGTAGGCCGTACGCAGATGCGTCTCGAAGGTGGGCGGCAGCGGGGTGTCGATCACCCACTGACGGATCTCGGCGCCGACCCGGGCCAGCTCGTTGACGTCGTCGACGTCGAGCCGCGCCAGGGCCTGGTTGATACGCTCATTGAGCCCTTCGTTGGCCAGGAATTCGCGGTAAGCATGTGCAGTGGTGGCAAAGCCTCCCGGGACAGTGACACCGGCCCCCGACAGGTTCGAGATCATCTCGCCCAACGAGGCGTTCTTGCCGCCCACACGTTCGACGTCGTCCATGCCGAGCTGATCGAACCACAGGATGTAATCTTCCACGTAACCCCCTTGAATCTTCGTTGCCAAGGCTTTCGCACCCGCTGTTCAGGCGAAAAGCGCAATGCTGCCCACCTTAAACGCAAGCGGCCATATTCGCCATTGGTCTAACATCGAAGTCACTGGAGGTTTTTTACAACAACGGCTCGATTTGGCCGATTCCTGTAGTCAAGCTGCACCCTGAGCCGCTAAGCGACACCTTGCCGCCACGCTCGGTAGCCCGGACAATGGAGCTTCCTACACAACGAATAGCGCCGACGACATGCCTCGCACCGCCTTCTTCATTTCCGACGGCACCGGCATCACCGCCGAGAGCCTGGGCCGTAGCCTGCTGGCACAGTTCGAGAACGTCGAGCTGCGCATGCTGACCAAGCCCTATATCGACTCCCTCGACAAGGCCCGCACCCTGGTCGATATCATCGAGGCCACGGCGGTACGCGACGGTGAGGAGCCGATCATCATCGACACCATCGTCGACGAGTCTATCCGCGAGGTGATTCGCCGCGCCCCGGGCTTCAAGGTGGATATCTTCTCGACCTTCCTCAAACCGCTTGAGCAGGAACTCGGCACCCACTCGAGCTACACCGTGGGGCGCACCCACTCCATCGGCAAGGACGAGGTCTACATGGACCGCATCCACTCGGTTCACTTCGCCCTGGACAACGACGACGGTGCCCGCACCCACCAGTACGATCAGGCCGACGTGATCCTGGTCGGCGTGTCGCGCTGCGGCAAGACGCCTACATCGCTCTACCTGGCGCTGCAGTTCGGCATTCGTGCCGCCAACTACCCCCTCACGGAGGACGACCAGGACGAGGACGGCAACCTCAAGCTGCCTCCCGCCCTCGCCAAGCACCGCCACAAGCTGTTCGGGCTGACCATCGACCCGCGCCGGCTGGCCGCCATTCGCCATGAGCGGCGGCCCAACAGCCGCTACAGCTCGCTTGACCAGTGCGTACAGGAAGTGGAGCAGGCGGAAGGACTCTACCGTCAGATGCACATTCCCTTCATCGACACCACACGCTTCTCGGTAGAGGAGATTTCCACCCGCATGATCGCCGAGACGGGACTCACTCGGCGCTTCTCGCCGCGCTGAGACCCGACGCACCATGCGCAATCTGTCTCTGGGGCTGCTGCTCCTGATGTTGCTGCTGATCGGTGGGCCACTCTACATGTGGCAGTTCGGTGGCATCGATACCCGCGGTGACTGGCGCAGCGCCGACCGCACCATCGCAGGACTGGCCCCAGTACCAAGCGAGACCCCCGCTGCCGTGGTGCAGGTCTACTCGGCCCGCGCCTTCAACTGGCGCGGCATCTTCGCCGTGCACGCCTGGGTGGCCACCAAACCGGAGAACGCCGACAGCTACACCCTGCACCAAGTGACCGGCTGGGGCCGCCCCGCCCTCGCCTCGCGCGCCGGCACGCCCGACCGCGCCTGGTTTGGCAGCCAGCCGACTCTGCACGCCACTCTGTGCGGCAGCGAGGCCGAAAGCGCCATCGCGCGAATCGAAGCGTTGCTGCCCGAGTATCCCTATCGTGAGCACTATCGCGCCTGGCCGGGCCCCAACAGCAACACCTTCGTGGCCTGGCTGATTCGCGAAGTACCGGAGCTGGACGTGGCGCTGCCCTCCAGCGCCATCGGCAAGGACTACCTGGGCGGGAGCGTACTGGCAGCGACCCCCAGCGGTACCGGCGTGCAGCTGTCGCTGGCCGGCGTGCTCGGTGCCGCGGCGGGGCTGAGAGAAGGATTGGAGCTCAACATCGGCGGACTGGTGCTAGGCATCGATCCGGCAGCGCTCGGGGTCAAGCTGCCCGGCGTCGGCACCCTGGGATTGCGCGATGGCGGCCGGTCGCGGGGCGACTGCGCCCCGCTGCCTGCCGACCGATCCTGATACTGCCATTCTCCTGAAACTGCCGCTCAGCGCACGATGCCTTCGCGCCGCAGGCGGGCGATGTCCTCGACGGTCAGGCCCATCTCGGCGAGTATCGCGTCGCTGTCCTGGCCCAGCCTAGGCGGCGCGACCTCGCTCAGTGCGGGCTCATTGTCGAAGCGCAGCGGACAGGCGACTTGAGGCACCTCGAGATCGCCGCGTTGGAGCGTGCGCTGCATGCCACGGTGCTTCACCTGGGGGTCGTCGAACACCTCGGCAATGGTGTTGATCGGCCCGGCGGGAATGCCCCGTTTCTCCAGCTCGGCCAGCCACTCGTCGCGCCTACGGGTGAGGAAGATCGCCTGGATCAGCGGTACCAGCTCCGCGCGGCTGCCCACCCGGGCGGCATTGGTGGCATAGGCCGGATCCAGAGCCCATTCGGGGTGGCCCAGCAGCTCGGCCAGGCGTGAGAACTGGGCGTCGTTACCCACGGTGAGCACCAGATGCCCATCGGCACAGGCAAAGGCCTGGTAAGGCACGATGTTGGGGTGGGCGTTGCCGTGGCGCTCGGGCGAGACCCCGCCGACCAGGGCATTGAGCGCCTGGTTGGCGAGCGCCGCCACCTGCACGTCGAGCAGCGCCACGTCCACGTGCCGCCCCTGCCCGGTTCGCTCGCGCTCGTGCAGGGCGGAAAGCACGCCGATGGTGGCGTAGAGCCCGGTCATCACGTCGGTGATCGCCACGCCGGTCTTCATCGGCATGCCGTCGGGCTCGCCGCCGATGCTCATCAAGCCGCCCATGGCCTGAATCATGAAGTCGTAGCCGGCGCGGTGCGCATAAGGGCCATCCTGGCCGAAGCCAGTGATGGAGCAGCCGATCAGGCGCGGATTGAGCGCCTTCAGGCTGGCGTAGTCGAGGCCGTACTTGGCCAGGCCGCCAACCTTGAAATTCTCCAGCATGACGTCGGCGCCGGCGGCGAGCTGGCGGATCAGCGCCTGGCCCCGCTCACTGGCGACGTCCACCGCCAGCGACTGCTTGCCGCGGTTGGCGCACAGGAAATAGGCCGCCACCCGCTCGGTCTCGTCATCCTCGGCCAGCCACGGCGGCCCCCAGCCGCGGGTGTCGTCGCCGCGCTCGGGATGCTCGATCTTGATCACCCTAGCCCCGAGGTCGGCGAGCAACTGACCGGCCCAGGGGCCGGCCAGCACCCGCGACATGTCAAGCACCGTGATGCCTTCCAGCGGTCGACTCATGCTTGCACTCCTTGACACCAGCTCAATTTACGAAGGCTTGGATGCCGGTCTGTGCACGGCCGAGAATCAGCGCGTGAACGTCGTGAGTGCCTTCGTAGGTGTTCACTGCCTCGAGGTTCATCATGTGGCGAATCACGTGGTACTCGTCGGCGATGCCGTTGCCACCGTGCATGTCACGCGCCACCCGGGCGATGTCCAGCGCCTTGCCACAGTTGTTGCGCTTGATCAGCGAGATCGCCTCCGGCACCAGCTGGCCCGCGTCGATCATGCGGCCGACGCGCAGCGCCGCCTGCAAGCCCAGTGCGATCTCGGTCTGCATGTCGGCGAGCTTCTTCTGGATCAGCTGGTTGGCGGCCAGCGGGCGACCGAACTGCTTGCGATCCAATGTGTACTGACGAGCGGCGTGCCAGCACGCCTCGGCGGCTCCCATGCTGCCCCAGGCGATGCCGAAGCGGGCGCGGTTCAAACACGAGAACGGGCCCTTGAGGCCGGTCACGCCCGGCAGGCGCTGGTCGTCCGACACCTCGACATCTTGCATGGCGATCTGGCCGGTGATTGAGGCACGCAGGCTGAACTTGCCCTCGATCTTGGGTGCCGAGAGCCCCTGCATGCCCTTCTCGAGGATGAAGCCGTTGATCACGCCCTCGTCATCCTTGGCCCACACCACGAACACGTCGGCGATGGGCGAGTTGGTGATCCAGCTCTTGGTGCCATTGAGCCGCCAGCCGTTCTCGGT
The DNA here is from genome assembly GCF_000246875.1 of Halomonas sp. KM-1. NCBI lineage: Bacteria > Pseudomonadati > Pseudomonadota > Gammaproteobacteria > Oceanospirillales > Halomonadaceae > Halomonas > Halomonas sp. KM-1. Next base: position 34,905 of record NZ_BAEU01000118.1, on the reverse strand, counting down.
GCGGGTGGCACGGGTGGACATGCCGCCCGGGTCGGAGCCGTGATCCGGCTCGGTGAGACCGAAGCATCCCACCCACTCGCCGGTGGCCAGCTTGGGCAGGTACTTATCGCGCTGGGCTTCACTGCCGAAGGCGTGAATGGGGTACATCACCAGGCTCGACTGCACGCTCATGGCGCTGCGGTAGCCGGAGTCGACGCGCTCCACTTCACGGGCGATCAGGCCGTAGCTGACGTAGTTCATGCCGGCACAGCCGTAGCCGTCGATGGTGGCGCCGAGCAGGCCCAGCTCGCCCATCTCGTTCATGATCTCGCGGTCGAAGCGCTCGTGGCGGTTGGCCTCGAGCACCCGCGGCATCAGCTTGTCCTGGCAGTAGTCGTGGGCGGTCTGATGGACCATGCGCTCGTCTTCATCGAGCTGGTCGATCAGGCGGAAGGGGTCTTCCCAGGTCACGGGGGTGATCTTGCTCATGGCGGCTCTCCTGACGAAATATCTACATTTTCATCGAATGTAGAGCAAAGCAACCGGAAAGCCAAGTCCCTTTTCACTCTATTCCTTACACTTTTGGCCGCACCGAGCCGGCATCCTGCGGCGCAACGGTCATAGTGGCGAGACGTCGACACAGCGCACCCCAAGCCACCAGCCCCACCGCCACGTTGGCGAGGAATAACCCGATGAAGATGCCCTCGACACCGCCCAGCACGCCGCCCAGCCACGCCAGCGGCACCGTCAGCAGGAACAGCCGAACCACTGAGAGTCGCATGGCCCGGGCCGGCTCGTGCAGCGCATTGAACGACGACACCGCCAGGATCACGACGCCTTGGGCGCCCAGGCCCAGCGGCACCCACCACAGAAAGCTTCTCAGCACCTCGCTCATCTCGCCGCCCGGGGAATAGCTGGCGACGAGCCAGGGCGCCAGCAGCTGCAGCAACAGCCAGATGCCCAACTGCCACACCAGGACGAAGACGAAGCAGCCGAAGATGGCCCGCCGTACGCGCTCGTGCTGCCCTGCCCCGGCATTCTGGCTGACCAGTGGCGGCAGCGTCATCGAAAGCGCCAGCACGCCGATCTGGGCGATGGCCTCGATACGTGTGCCCACGCCGTAGCCCGCTACCGCATGGTGGCCATGACCGGCGACGATGCGCGTCACCAGCGCCAGGGCCAGCGGCGTAAACACGCTGGTGATCGCCGCCGGCACGGCAATGCGGCCCAGCTCGCGCCACGATTCCATCAGCCCGCTCGGCGTGAGATGGCGCAGGTCGAGACACTCGCGCAGCTCGCGCTGCCAGAACAGCGCTGCGGTCATGGCGCACCAGCTCAGCACCGTGGCCAGGGCTGCGCCCTGCACACCGAGCGCCGGCAGCGGCCCCACGCCGAAGATCAGCAGCCAGTCGAGCAAGCCGTTGAGCAGTGCCGCCAAGGCCATCATCAGCCCGGGTATCAGGGTGTTGCCCTGAGCACGCAGCACGCTGTTGAGCACCCGCGGCACGATCAGCGCCGCTGCGCCCAGGTACCAGATGCCCATGTAGTCATGGATATGCGGCATGAGTGCGGCGTCGGCGCCAAGCAAGCGGAATAGCGGCTCGAGGGTGGCCAGCCCCAGCACGCTCAGCAGCACACCGACCGCCAGTGCCAGCAGCGCGGCATCGGTGGCCCTGCGCCGCACCGTGTCGTGAGCGCCCCGCCCCAGCAGTCGCGCCACCACTGCCGAGGTGCCGATACCCAGGCCGATGGCGAGACTGATCACCGCGAACACCACCGGGAAGGTGAACGACACCGCCGCCAGCGGCTCCGCTCCCAGCCGTGCGATGAACCAGGTGTCCACCAGGTTGAAGCTCATCATAGCAAGCATGCCGCCCACCACCGGCAGACACTTGCGCAGCAGGGTCAGGGCAATGGGACCTTCGAGCAGCTCACGGCGCATGGGGCGGCGTTCGCCGGAGCCGGAACGTGGGGAAGTGGATGTCATGAAGCCTCGGAAACCAGAAGCGGGCACAAGATTGTGCCCGCTTCCAGGGTCGGTGCCAAAGCGAAGTAGAAGCTATTCGCCAGACCCTATTCGCCCGCGCGGTAAAGCTTCTGAATACTGGAAAAGTCGAGACCGCCGTTGCCTTGGGCCGCATGCAGCGCGAACAGGTTGCGCGCCTGGGAGCCCATTGGCACCGTGGCCTTGCAGCCCAGTGCCAGCTCCCACGCCAGCCCGAGATCCTTGGCCATCAGATCGGTGAGGAAGCCGCCCTGGTAGTCGCGCGAGGCGGCGGAGCCTTGCATCACGCCGGGCCACGGATTGTAGACGTTGAGCGCCCAGTTGCCGCCGCTGCTCTGCTTCATGATCTCGGAGAGCACGGCCGGGTCGAGGCCGTTCTTGACCCCCAGCGCCAGCGCTTCGGCGGTACCGCTCATGAGAATGCCGAGCAGCATGTTGTTGCAGATCTTGGCGACCTGGCCGGCACCCACTTCACCGGCATGGAAGATGTTCTTGCCCATCGCTTCCAGCACCGGCCTGGCCTGCTCGAAGCCGGCCTGGCTGCCACCGACGATGAAGGTCAGAGTGCCGGCCTGAGCGCCGCCCACACCGCCGGAAACCGGCGCATCGAGGTAGGTCAGGCCACGCTGTTCGGCACCCGCGCCCACCGCACGGGCATCTTCCGGCGAGATGGTGGAGGCGTCGATGATCAGTGGCTTGCCCTCCAGGGCATCGAACAGGCCCGGAGAGTCGTCACGGCCGAGATAGAGACGACGCACGTGCTGGCCGGCTGGCAGCATGGAGATCACGACCTCGGCCCCGCTGGCCGCGCTCTGTGCGCTGGCGCAGGCACGCGCCCCGGCACTCTCCAGATGCTTCATGGCGACATCGACGAGGTCGAAGACACTGACCTCATGGCCGGCCTTGACCAGGTTGTGGGCCATCGGGGCACCCATGTTGCCCAGGCCGATGAAGGCGATTTTCATGCGAGCTGCTCCTGATTGTCGTTATGGCGTAATTGCGTCATGTCGTGGTGAGAGTACGGGTATCGGTCAGCGTACCCGCTCGCCGCTGTCGAGATCGCGCAGCGGATGCTCCTCTATGCTCCACAGCGGCTCGAGCAGCGCCAGAAGGTCCGCTTCGGGAACGTCGTCGACGTTGGCGTGCTGCCACTTGGGGTTCCTGTCCTTGTCGATCAGCAGCGCGCGAACGCCTTCGGCGACGTCTCCACGGCGACAGCACTGCACCGAGAGGTTCAACTCGTCACGGAAGGCGTCGGCCAGGCTGGTATGCCGGTGGCGTTCCAGCATGCGCCACACCAGATGAGCGCTCAGCGGACTGCCCGCTTCCAGTCGCTTGCGGTTGGCCGCAAGCCAGGCGTCGTCACGGGCGTCCGCGAGGATGCGACGCACGGCCGCTGGCGCATCGATCTGGGCCGTCAATGCCTGAACGTGATCGAGCAGCGGCCACACCTGAGCGGCAGGCGCCTGCTGGCGCGCCTCGAACTCGTCGAGCACACCCTGCACGCCGGCCTGCAGGTCGCGCCGGCTGCGCGTGCCGTAGTCGGCCGCCCCCAGCGCCTCGAGCAATTCGCTACGCCGCTCCCGCGGCACGAAGTGATCGGCCAGGCCCAGGTCGAGCGCATCGCGGGCGTTGAGCTGAGCGCCGGTGAGGCCGAGATAGGCCCCCACGCCCGGCGGCATGCGGTTGAGAAACCAGCTTGCGCCGATGTCCGGATAGAGGCCGATGGTGATCTCGGGCATGGCGATCAGCGTGGTCTCGGTCACCAGACGACGAGCAGCGCCGGCCATGAGCCCCAGGCCGCCGCCCATGACGATGCCGTCGCCCCACACCAGGATCGGCTTGGGGTAGCGATGGATGCGGTAGTCGAGGCGATATTCCGTGGTGAAGTAGGTTTCGGCAAAGAGGCTGTCGCGGCCGGCACCGCGATTTTCCCCCTCTTCGGTCATCGAGCGGTACAGTGCCACCACGTCGCCACCGGCACAGAACGCCTTCTCGCCGCTGCCCTCGAGCCATACCGCCACGATGCTGCGATCCACCGCCCAAGCCTGCAGCTTGGCATCCAGCTGGCGGGCCATATCCAGCGACAGGGCATTGAGCGACTTCGGTGCATTGAGGGTAGCGATGCCGACTCTTCCTCCATCCCGGGTCGGCAGCTCATCGAAGATGACCGCAAGGTCCGTCATGCCTGCTTTCTCCTTGTCATTGCTGAAGCGCTTCGATCGTGCCGTCCGTCAGCAGACGACGGGCCACGATGACACGCATGATCTCGTTGGTACCCTCGAGGATCTGATGCACGCGGGTGTCGCGCACCATGCGCTCCAGGGGGAACTCTCTCAGGTAACCATATCCGCCATGCAGCTGCAGCGCTTCGTTGCAGACGTTGAAGCCCATGTCGGTGGCAAAGCGCTTGGCCATGGCGCAGTACGCGGTGGCCTCCGGATCGCCCTGATCGAGCCGCCAGGCGGCATGTCGCACCATCAACCGGGCCGCCGTCAGCTCGGTGGCCATGTCGGCCAGCTTGAACTGCAGCGCCTGGAAGTGGGCCAGCTCGCGGCCGAACTGCTTGCGCTCCTGCAGGTAGTTGCGCGCCAGGGTCAAGGCGTGCTGCGCGGCCCCCAGCGAACAGCTGGCAATATTGAGCCGACCGCCGTCAAGCCCCTTCATGGCCAACTTGAAGCCCTGGCCTTCCTCGCCCAGCAGGTTGCCGACCGGCACGCGCACGCCGTCGAAGCTGATCAGCCGGGTGGGCTGGCTCTTCCAGCCCATCTTCTCTTCGTTCTTGCCGTATTCGATACCCGCAGCGTCCGCCGGCACCAGAATCGCCGACACGCCACCGGCACCGCTGTCGGGCGCGCCCGTGCGCGCCATGACCACCAGCATGTCGTTGGCGCCGGCGCCGGAGATGAACATCTTGGAGCCGGAGATCACATACTCATCGCCCTCGCGCACGGCCTTGGTACGCAGGCTGGCGGCATCCGACCCGGAACCCGGCTCGGTCAGGCAGTAGCAACCCAGGCACTCGCCGCTGATCAGGCGCTCGACCCAGGTTTCCCGAAGTTCGTCGCTGCCCCAGCTGGCCACCATCCAGGCCACCATGTTGTGAATGGTAAGATAGGCGGTGGTGGCGATGCAGCCCTGGGAGAGCTGCTCGAAGATCAGCGAGGCATCCAGGCGCGACAAACCAAGCCCGCCGCGCTCTTCGGGGATGTAGATGCCGAGGAAACCCGCCTCGCCGGCCCGGCGTATGACGTCGACAGGAAAATGCGAGGTAGCGTCCCATTCGGCGGCGTGGTCGGCCAGCTCTGCCTGCGAAAAATCGGCGGCGGCCTGGACCAGCGCCCTCTGATCGTCGGTTAGGGAGAATTCCATTGCGGTTCCTCAAGATATTTGGCGTAGCGCACTTCCAGCAGCAGCTGGCTTGCACGGCCTTCAAGGCCGAGCTTATGCCAACCAACCTAGCACTTGCTAGGTTTTATCGCATACATCCCTTGGTCGACAACCACTTTACGTTAACGTCAACGTCGTCTAGTGTTGCGGTTATGTGGAGGGACACTGCAAGACGGCCCGCCCAACTCATAGGAAAACAACGATGAACATATCCAAAGCGGAAGTCAGTTCCCCGGCCAACGGCAGCCTGACGCGACAGCGTCGTACCTATTCCATCGGCGAGCTGGCCCGGATGTTCGAGGTGACGCCGCGCACCATCCGTTTCTATGAGCAGGAAGGGTTGCTGGCGCCGGAGCGTCGCGGCCAGACCCGTATCTACCACGAGAAGGACCGCGTTCGTCTCAAGCTCACCCTACGCGGCAAGCGCCTGGGCTTCTCGCTGGCCGAGATTCGCGAAGTCATCGAGATGTACGACGCCATGCCCGACGGCAACGCCAGGCAGCTCAAGCGGCTGCTGGAGATCCTCGCCGACAAGCGCAGCAACATGGAGCGCCAGCTCGAGGACATCCGCCTGATGCAGCGTGAACTCGACGACGTCGAGATGCGGGCCAGGGAAGTGCTGGAACGCCTCGACCAGAGCTAGCACGCCCGACTGCCCTCTTGCGCCCAAGCCACGTCGAATTCAGGGCGGGCTGACATGTCAGTACCCGCCCATCGTCAACCGACTCCAACTGCCACAACAAGACGGGTAACACGATGACACGCCAAGCACTTCAACAACGCGCCCCGAACAGCTACGTCAGCGGCATCAGCGATACCCCGCTGAAAGGCGAGACCATTGGCGACTGCTTCGACGCAACGGTGGCACGCTTCCCCGACGGCGAGGCCCTGCTGAGCCTGCATCAGGGGCTGCGCTACACCTGGAAGGAGCTGCAGCAGGCGGTGAATCAGGCGGCACGAGCCATGCTCGCGCTGGGCGTGAAGAAAGGCGACCGGGTCGGCATCTGGTCGCCCAACTGTGCCGAGTGGACCATTACCCAGTTCGCCACGGCCAAGATCGGCGCCATTCTGGTCAACATCAACCCCAGCTATCGCACCCATGAGCTGGAATACGCGCTCAAGCAGTCCGGCGCCTCGACGCTGATCCTGCAGGGCAAGTTCAAGACCTCCGACTACGTGGCCACGCTGGCAGAGCTGGCGCCCGAGCTGCGAGAAGGCGCCCCGTCAACCTTCTCGGCCGCCAAGCTGCCCGAACTCAAGCGTGTGGTGTGCCTCGACGCCGACCGCGCCCTGACCGGCATGTTCAGCTGGCAGAGCATGCTGGCCCATGCCGACGAGGTTTCGGACGAGCACCTGGCCGAGATCCAGGCCACGCTGCAGTTCGACGAGCCGATCAACATCCAGTACACCTCGGGTACCACCGGAGCACCCAAGGGCGCCACCCTCTCTCACCACAACATCCTCAACAACGGCTTCTTCGTTGCCCGCACCATGGGCTTTTCCGAGAAGGACCGCCTGGTGATCCCGGTACCGCTCTACCACTGCTTCGGCATGGTGATGGGCAACCTGGGCTGCGTGACCCACGGCGCCACCATGATCTACCCGGGCGACGGCTTCGACCCGGAAGCCACGCTCAAGGCGGTGTCCGACGAAAAGGCCACGGCGCTCTACGGTGTGCCGACCATGTTCATAGCCGAGCTGGAGCACCCCAACTTCGCCCAGTACGACCTCTCCACCCTGCGCACCGGCATCATGGCCGGTTCGATCTGCCCCATCGAAGTGATGCGCAAGGTCATCGACAAGATGCACATGGAGGACGTCACCATCTGCTATGGCATGACCGAAACCAGCCCGGTCAGCACCCAGACCAAGACCGACGCCCCGCTGGAGAAGCGCGTGACCACGGTGGGCACCATCCATCCCCATCTGGAGGTCAAGCTGGTCAGCCCCGAAACCGGCGCAGTGGTGCCGCGCGGCGAGACCGGCGAGCTGTGCACCCGCGGCTACAGCGTGATGCTGGGTTACTGGAACAACGAGGAAGCTACTGCCAAGTCCATCGACAGCGCCGGCTGGATGCACACCGGCGACCTGGCGACCATGGACGAGGAGGGCTACATCGCCATCGTCGGCCGCATCAAGGACATGATCATTCGCGGCGGTGAGAACATCTACCCGCGGGAGATCGAGGACTTCCTCTACACCCACCCGGCCATCTCCGACGTGCAGGTGATCGGCGTGCCCGACGAGAAGTACGGCGAGGAGGTGATGGCCTGGGTCAAGCTCGGTGAAGGCCAGAAGCTCAACGCCGACGAGCTCAAGGAGTTCTGCAAGGGCAAGATCGCCCACTACAAGATCCCGCGCTACGTGAAGTTCGTCGACGAGTTCCCGATGACCGTCACCGGCAAGATCCAGAAGTTCAAGATGCGCGAGGAAGCCACCCACGAGCTGGGTCTGGCCTGATCTCTCGTCAGTCAACGTCGTGACGACAACAGCACCCCTGCCCCGGCAGGGGTGCTTGCGTTGGTGCCGACGCTTCCGGCTCAGTCGATGCGCTCGCGTATCCAGTCGATGAAGGCGCGCACCTTGTAGAGCTCGGCCATGTGCTCCGGGTAGGCCATGTAATAGGCATCCCGGCTCTTCAGGCTGAACGACCAGGGCACCACCAGCTTGCCCTCGTCGATCTCCTCGTCGACCAGGAAGCGCGGCACCAGCGCCACGCCGCAGCCGGCCTGCGCCGCCCGCAGTGCCATGTAGAAGGTGTCGAAACGCGGCCCATGATAACTGTGTTCGGTGTACTGGCCCTGGGCATCGAACCAGTCGTGCCATGCCTCGGGTCGGGTGGCACTCTGCAGCAGTACCAGCCGCGTCAGCGCCAGCGGCTCCTCCACCTTCTTGCCCGCCAGTGCCTGGGGTGAGCAGACCGGCACCATCTCCTCCTCGAGCAACTTGATGCACTCGGCCTTGGGCCAGGCCCCGTGGCCGAAGAAGAACGCCACCTCCACCCGCTCCTGCTGCATGTCGAACGGCTCGACACGATTGCTGATGTTGAGGTTGATGTTGGGGTGGCGAAAGCGGAAACCGTTGAGCCTCGGGATCAGCCAACGCGCCCCGAAGGTGGGCAGGGTCGCCACGTTGAGCACGTCCGCCTCCCCACCGTAGGACTGCATGTAGCGCGTCGACATCTCCAACTGGGCCAGGATCTTGCGTGCCTCGCCCAAGTAGATCGCACCCTCGGGGGTAAGGTGCAGGCGCCGACGGATGCGCCGGAACAGCGGGTGCTCCAGGATCGACTCCAGTTGAGCGACCTGCTTGCTCACAGCACTCTGGGTCAGGCTCAGCTCGTCCGCCGCACGGGTGAAACTCAGGTGGCGGGCCGCTGCCTCGAAGCATTGCAGCCCGGCCAGAGAGGGAAGGTGTCGACGACTCATTCAGCCCGCCTGCATGAAATTAAGGAATGACGTGTGTCGTAATCGTCGCTTGTTGCCGCTCGACAGCGGTAGCGATACTGGATGCCACGACATTCTCGTATGATAACGATAGGAGAAAGAATGATCGACTCCCTGATGCAGCGCCTCGGCGTGGCGCCTGAGCAGTACCGGAACGGCGATATCGCGGTCGCCACCCCCATCGACGGTAGCGAGATCGGCCGTGTGCGAACGGCCACCCCGGCGGAGGTCGACACGGCCATCGCCAACGCGCAGCGCGCTTTCGAAGCCTGGCGCCAGGTACCCGCCCCGCGTCGCGGCGAACTGGTGCGCCTGTTCGGCGATCAGCTGCGCCGCCACAAGGAGGACCTGGGCGCACTGGTCACCTGGGAGTGCGGCAAGATCCTCCAGGAAGGGCTCGGTGAAGTGCAGGAGATGATCGACATCTGCGATCTCGCCGTTGGGCAATCCCGCCAGCTCTATGGCCTGACCATCGCCTCCGAGCGCCCCGGGCACCACATGCGCGAGAGCTGGCACCCGCTCGGCCCGGTCGGGTTGATCACCGCCTTCAACTTTCCGGTCGCCCCCTGGGCCTGGAATGCGGCGCTGGCCCTGGTGTGCGGCGACAGCCTGCTGTGGAAGCCCTCCGAGAAGACCCCTCTCACCGCCCTGGCCTGCCAGGCGCTGCTCGAACGCGCCATGGCCGAGTTCGGCGATGACGCGCCTCAGCACCTCAGCCAGGTGATCATCGGCGAGCGTGCCGCCGGCGAGCAGCTGACCGACGACCCCAGGGTTCCCCTGATCAGCGCCACAGGCAGCACGCGCATGGGCCGCGAAGTGGGGCCGCGCGTGGCCGCCCGCTTCGGTCGCAGCATCCTCGAACTGGGCGGCAACAATGCCATGATCCTAACGCCCAGCGCAGATCTGGACATGGCCGTGCGCGCCATCCTGTTCTCGGCGGTGGGCACCGCCGGCCAGCGCTGCACCACGCTGCGCCGCCTGGTCGTGCATCGCTCCATCAAGACAGAGGTCGTCGCCCGGCTCAAGCAGGCCTATGCCGGCATCAGTATCGGCGACCCGCTCGCCGGCAACCTGATCGGCCCGCTGATCGATCGTCAGGCCTTCGACACCATGCAGGCGGTGCTGACCGAAGCCCGCGAACAGGGTGCCGAGGTATACGGCGGCCAGCGCCAGCTTGCCGAGCAGTATCCCGAGGGTTACTACGTGGCGCCGGCCATCGTCGAGGTCGCAGGTCAGAACGACCTGGTACGCCACGAAACCTTCGCCCCGATCCTCTACGTGATCGGCTACGAAACCCTCGACGAGGCCATCGCGCTCAACAACGACGTACCCCAGGGCCTCTCCTCCTGCATCTTCACCACCGACGTGCGCGAGGCGGAAACCTTCGTCTCCGCGGTGGGCAGCGACTGCGGCATCGCCAACGTCAACATCGGGCCCAGCGGCGCCGAGATCGGCGGTGCCTTCGGCGGCGAGAAGGAGACCGGCGGCGGTCGCGAGTCGGGTTCCGACGTATGGAAGAGCTACATGCGCCGCCAGACCAACACCGTGAACTACTCCAGGGAGCTGCCGCTCGCCCAGGGCATCAAGTTCGACTGACCGGCAGGGCATCCTCGGCCTCGGCGCAGCGGTTTGCCGAGGCCTTCCCCACCCCTCCATGTACGGGAGGCACAATGAAGGAACGCTGTCTCTGGCACGACACCTCTCCGGAGCCGCCCCTGGAGCTGACCATGCTGCAGGACGATCACCGTACCGATGTGCTGGTGATCGGTGGCGGGATCACCGGTCTCAGCACCGCCCTGCACCTGGCCGAGGCTGGCGTCGACGTGACCCTGATCGAAGCGGGCGACGTCCCCAGCGGCGCTTCGGGACGCAACGTCGGGCTCGTCAATGCGGGGATGTGGATTCCGCCGGATGATATCCGTGAGGTACTTGGCGAGGAGGTCGGCGAGCGCGCCAACACGATTCTCGGTGGCGCCCCTGCGGTCGTCTTCTCGCTGATCGAGCGGCACGGCATCGCGTGCCAGGCGACCCGTACCGGCACTCTGCACCTGGCACACAACGGCAGCGGCGCGCAGGAACTGGCGCGGCGAGCGGAGCAGCTGCAACGACGTGGAGCTCCCGTGGAGCTGCTCGAGGCAGCGGCCTGCCAGGAACACGTGGGCACCCGGCGCATCCACCGCGCCCTGCTCGACCACCGTGCCGGAACCCTGAACCCCAGCGCCTATACCCGCGGCCTGGCACGTGCCGCACAGAGGGCCGGCGCACACCTGCATACCCACAGCGCTGCCACCGGCGTCGCACGGGCGGGAGACGGCTGGCGGGTCACCACCGCTCACGGCAGCGTCCAGGCCCAGCGCCTGGTGCTTGCCACCAATGCCTATACCGAGGATCGCTGGAACGAGGTCCGCCGCCATTTCTTCGTCGGCCACTTCTACCAGGTCGCCTCCCGGCCGCTGTCCGGCGAGGCTGCCGATGAGATCCTGCCGGGGCGTCAGGGCGCCTGGGATACCCGCATGGTGCTGAGCAGCATCCGCCGCGATGCAGAAGGCCGGCTGATTCTCGGCAGTCTCGGCAAGGGGGAAGGCAAGCCCGCCGCCTTCCTGCGCTGCTGGGCCAACCGCATCCAGCGCCACTATTTCCCCCAGTTGGGCAGCGTCGAGTGGGAATGCAGCTGGACGGGACGCATCGGCTTCACGCCCGATCACACGCTGCGCCTCTTCGAACTCGCCCCAGGCGTACTCGGCGTCTCCGGCTACAACGGACGCGGCATCACCACCGGCACCGTGGTGGGCAAGGGCTTTGCTCGATACCTGATCAGCGGTGAAGACGACGCCCTGCCCCTGCCGATTCGCACACCCCGGCCGATACGGGCCAGAGCGCTGCGCAGCTCCGGCTACGAAAGCGGCTTCACGCTCTACCACACAGGGCAATGCCTGAGAGTGCTGAGCTGAAACGCTGACGGCTGAAAGCAGGAATGGGCTCGATCGCCCAAGCAAACCAAAAACAATGCACTCAAGTCCCAAGGGTAAACCAAGATGAAAAGTTCAACGCCCAGCCAGTACCAGCAGCCAAGTCTGCCGCTGGCACTGACTCCCGTCGTCCTGACACTGCTGGTATTGGCAGTGCAGCTGTTCTATTTCGGTGATTTCACTCCCCATATTCCGCTGGCGATCGGCCTGGCCATCACGGCGCTGGTGGGGGTCAAACTTGGATTCCGCTGGAAGCAGATCGAAGAGGGAATCTTCCACGTCATTCACGTGTCGCTGCCCTCCGTTTCGGTACTGATCTGCGTCGGCATGATCATCGGCGTATGGATCGCCAGCGGCACGGTGCCGACTCTGATCTACTATGGCCTGACGATCCTCTCTCCGACCATCTTCCTGGCCGCGGCCATGTTGCTGTGCTCGATCGTCTCGCTGGCCCTGGGCACCTCCTGGGGCACCGTCGGCACGGTGGGCCTGGCCCTGATGGGCATCGGCGCCGGCTTCGACATCCCGATGTACTGGACCGCCGGCGCGGTGGTCTCCGGTGCCTTCTTCGGCGACAAGGTCTCACCGCTGTCGGATACCACCAATCTCGCCCCGGCGGTTACCGGTACGGACGTCTTCTCGCACATCAAGAACATGATGCCGACCACCGTTCCGGCGATGCTCATCGCCTTCGTCATCTATTTGATTGCGGGCTTCACCCTGATCGACGACAGCACGGCTTCCTTCGCCAGGATCGATGCCATCACCACCGCCCTGCAGGCGAACTTCACCATCTCCGCCTGGCTGCTGCTGCCGGCGGTCTTGGTGATCGCGCTTGCGGTCAAGCGCATGCCGCCCATCCCGACGCTGTTCGCCGGTGCTCTGGCCGGTGCGGTCACGGCCATGTTGGTGCAGGGCGTCGGCGTGCACGACGTGCTGACCTATGCCAACAACGGGTATTCCATCGATACCGGTATCGCCGCCATGGACAGCCTGCTCAACCGCGGCGGCATCCAGTCGATGATGTGGACCATCTCGCTGGTACTCATCGCGCTGGGCTTCGGTGGCGCGCTGGAAAAGACCGGCTGCCTGGAGACGATCATTCGCGCGATCATGACCAAGGTGCGCAGCTTCGCCGGCCTGCAGACGTCGGCGGTGATGACCTCGATGTCCACCAACCTGGTCGCCGGCGACCCGTACCTCTCCATCGCCCTGCCCGGCCGCATGTATGCCCCCACCTACCGCGGCATGGGCTATTCGACTCTGAACCTGTCGCGCGCCGTCGAGGAAGGCGGCACCCTGGTCTCCCCCCTGATTCCGTGGAATGCCGGCGGCGCCTTCGTGATCAGCGCCCTGGCGCTCGGCATCGCCGAGGGTAACATCGAGAACCTGCTGTACATCCCGCTGGCCTTCGCCTGCTGGCTGTCGCCGGTGATCGGCCTGATCTATGCGCAGACCGGGATGTTCTCGCCGCGCGCCAGCGAAGAAGAGCGCCAGCTGTGGGCGGAACAGGGCGAGACCATCGCCACCGACCTCGGCGCCGCCGGTGAGGCTTCCGTGGACACCGCCCCGGCAACGCGAACCGGCTGACCCTGCCCCTCTGCTTCCAGGCAGGGCCACATCACCACCCAGCAGGCTTGGCCTGCTGGGTGGTGATCATTCACCGCTCATGCGCTGCAGCTCTTCGATCCAGCTCTTCGAGATAGGTCTCCAGCACCAGGTTGGGCGGAGCGCCCTTGCGGGTAATGGCACTGTAGTGGGTGAGATAGTGCCAGCGCTCGGGATTCAGCGCGCGCATCCGGCCGCCAGCCACCCAACGCTCGGCGTAGTGGGTCGGCAGGTAGCCGATATAGCGGTCGGAGAGAATCAGAAAGGCAATGCCTTCCCGATCGGTTGCCGAGGCCGACGCCCTGAGCGGCTCATGCAGCGCCTTGACCTCCGGCGTCTGAGCGTAGGCCGGCACCACCGAGTCGCACTCACCGAGATGCTGCTCGGTCACCTCATCCACCTCGAACAGAGGATGGCCCGAGGCGCAGTACAGCTGCGAGGCTTCCGCATAGAGCGGGCGGTAGTGCAAGCCGGGAAGGGTCTTCAGCGCCGGTATCACACCGGTATGCAGGCGGCCGTCGAGCACCGCCAGCTCGATCTCGTTGGGCGGAATCATGCGAATGTTGATGCGTACTTCCGGCCCACGCTCCTTGAGCGCGCTGAGAGCGTTGGTGATCTGCATCTGTGGCATGGTCACCAGGTTGTCGGTAATGCCGATGTTCAGCTCGCCCTTGAGCCAGGCATGCAGGCCGTTGACCCGGGTGCGGAACCCTTCCACGGCGGCCAGCAGTTGCAGGGTCGCCTGGTAGACTTCCGCACCATCGTCGGTCAGCGCGAAGCCGCTACGACCGCGCTGACACAGGCGCAGGCCTAGACGTGTCTCGAGATCGTTCATCGCCATGCTGATGGCGGCACGGCTGATGTTCAGCTCCACCTCGGCAGCGGAGAAGCCGCCGCACTCGACCACCTTGCGATAGATCTTCAGCAGGCGCAGATCGGCATCGCCGGGCTGGGCCGAAAGAGCTTCCTTACGGCGCGACATGGCCTGATCCCTCGTTCAAGACTCTCGGCTACGAGGATATGCCGGCCCATGCACAAAGTTAAGCATTGGCTTACGTGAACTTAAAAATATCTGGATTTAATTTATTTTCATCTCGACCTAGCCTGCTACAAAGGCCGTCGACCGCGGCCATGCCAACAGAGGGTGCTGAGATGTCGGTTCATCAATCACTGCACGGCGGCCTGAGTCAGGAGCAACTGGACGCCTACTGGATGCCCTATACCGGCAATCGCCAGTTCAAGCGCGACCCGCGCATCATCGTGGGCGCCGAGGGCAGCTACTTCACCGACGCCGACGGTCGGCGCATTTTCGACGGCCTCTCGGGGCTGTGGACCTGCGGTGCCGGCCACTGTCGGCCGGAGATCACCGAGGCCGTGACGCGTCAGCTCCAGCAACTGGACTACTCACCGGCGTTCCAGTTCGGCCACCCCAAGGCCTTCGAGCTGGCCCACCGGATTCGCGGCCTGATGCCTCAGGGGCTCGATCACGTATTCTTCACCGGCTCCGGCTCGGAGAGTGCGGACACGGCGCTGAAGATCGCCCGCGCCTACTGGCGCAAGAAGGGCAAGCCGACCAAGACCAAGCTGATCGGTCGCGCCAAGGGCTATCACGGGGTCAACTTCGGCGGCATCAGCCTGGGCGGCATCGGCGCCAACCGCGTACTGTTCGGCCAGGGTATCGATGCCGACCACCTGCCCCACACCCTGCTCAAGGAGAACGCCTTCACCAGGGGCATGCCCGAGCGCGGTGCCGAGCGGGCCGAGGAGCTGCTGGAGCTGATTGCCCTGCACGACGCCTCCAACATCGCCGCGGTGATCGTCGAGCCGCTGGCCGGCTCGGCCGGGGTGATTCCGCCGCCCAAGGGCTACCTGCAGCGGCTGCGCGAGATCTGCGATCAGCACGACATCCTGCTGATCTTCGACGAGGTCATCACCGGTTTCGGCCGCATGGGCTCCATGACCGGCGCCGAGGAGTTCGGCGTGGTGCCGGACATCCTCAACGTGGCCAAGCAGCTCACCAACGGCGCGATACCCATGGGCGCGGTGGTCGTGCAGAGCGAGATCTATCACACCTTCATGGAACAGGGCGGCCCGGACTACATGCTCGAACTGCCCCACGGCTACACCTACTCCGGGCATCCGGTGGCCTGCGCCGCGGCGCTGGCGGCACTCGACGTGCTCGAGAACGACCGCCTGATCCAACGCGTGCGCGAGATGAGTCCGGTCTTCGAAGAGGCCCTGCATGGACTCAAGGGAACCCGCTACATCAGCGACATCCGCAATTACGGCCTCGCCGGGGCGCTGCAGATCGAGCCCCACCCCGGCGAGCCGGCCCGCCGCCCCTTCGAGATCGCCATGAAGTGCTGGGACAAGGGCTTCTACGTGCGCTACGGCGGCGACACCATTCAGCTCGGCCTGCCCTTCATCATCGAGCGCGACGAGATCGACCGCCTCGTCAACGTGCTGGGCGAAACCATCGGCGAATTGGATTGAGAGAAGACGCAATGACCACATTAGGCCACCTGATCGACGGCGCACGCGTCGCCGGCGAAGGGCGTACTCAGGACATCTTCAACCCCTCTACCGGCGAGGTAAGCGGCCAGGTGAGCCTGGCCGGCAAGGCCACCGTCGAGCAGGCCATCGCCGCTGCCCAGGCCGCCTTCCCGACCTGGCGCAACACACCGCCGGCCAAGCGCGCCCGGGTCATGTTCCGCTTCAAGCAACTGCTCGAAGAGCATGCCGACGAGATCTGCCGGCTGATCGGCCAGGAGCACGGCAAGATCGTCCACGACGCCAAGGGTGAACTGCAGCGCGGCATCGAGAACGTGGAGTATGCCTGCGGCGTGCCGGAAATGCTCAAGGGCGAGTACAGCAAGAACGTCGGCCCCGGCATCGACTCCTGGAGCGAGTTCCAGCCGCTGGGCGTGGTGGCCGGCATCACGCCGTTCAACTTCCCCGCCATGGTGCCGCTGTGGATGTACCCGATGGCCATCGCCTGCGGCAACACTTTCGTGCTCAAGCCCTCCGAGCGCGACCCGACCTCGACCCTGTTCATCGCCGAACTGGCGCTGGAAGCGGGCCTGCCCGCCGGCGTGCTCAACGTGGTCAACGGTGACAAGGAGGCCGTCGATACCCTGCTCGACGACCCTCGCGTCCAGGCCGTCAGCTTCGTCGGCTCCACGCCGATCGCCGAGTACATCTATGGCCGCGCCAGCGCCAACGGCAAGCGCTGCCAGGCGCTTGGCGGCGCCAAGAACCACGCCATCGTGATGCCCGACGCCGACATGGACAACGTGGTCGATTCGCTCACCGGCGCCGCCTTCGGCTCCTCCGGCGAACGCTGCATGGCCCTCTCCGTGGCAGTGGCCGTGGGCGACGCCGCCGCCGACGCCCTGGTTGCCAAGATGCGGGAGCGGATGACGTCGCTCAAGGTCGGCTCCTTCGCCGACGCTGGCAATGACTTCGGCCCGGTGATCACCCAGGCCCACCAGGAGAAAGTGTGCGGCTACATCGACAGCGCCGAGGCCCAGGGTGCCGAGATCGTGGTCGACGGCCGCGGGGTGCAGGTACCGGGCTTCGAAAGCGGCTTCTATGTGGGTGGCACCCTGATCGACCGGGTGACCCCTGAAATGACCTGCTACCAGGAGGAGATCTTCGGGCCGGTGCTGCTGGTGGTTCGCGCCGGCTCCATGGAAGAAGCCATGAAGCTGATCGACGACCACGAGTACGGCAACGGTACCTGCATCTACACCCGTGACGGCGAAGCGGCCCGTTACTTCAGCGACAATATCCAGGTGGGCATGGTCGGCATCAACGTGCCGTTGCCGGTGCCGGTTTCCTACCACAGCTTCGGTGGCTGGAAGCGCTCGTTGTTCGGCGACCTGGCCGCCTACGGGCCGGATGCCGTGCGCTTCTACACCAAGCGCAAGACCGTCACCCAGCGCTGGCCGTCAGCCGGGGTCCGCGAGGGCGCGCAGTTCTCCTTCCCCTCCTGACACCAGGCGTTAGCATGGCAAAGCCGAACCAGACACCTGGTTCGGCTTTGCCATTTTCGCCATTCTCACGGCTTGAGCGTTCGAGTGACAGGCGCTGCTCAGCGCCCCAAGGCTTGCAGCACCGCCTCGCGGGAGGCTCGCTCACGCTCGGCATAGAGCGCGAGCTCATCGCAGACCGGCGCCCCCAAGGCCTGCTCGAAGGCCTCGCGATTGGCATTGCCGGCATAGGCCCCGTTCTGCCCACCTCCCAGGTTCGACTGGAAGATGCCTGCCGCACTGACCGGCAGAAAGTCTTCGTAGGTAAGCGGCAGCGCTTCCACCAGGCCCTGGTCGATCAGCGTCTCCAGGCTGGCACCCTCTACACGACCCGCCGCCTCTCCGGCCCCGGTCAGGCGATAGTGGAAGAAGGCCAACCCCTCGCGCCGCAGCACGGTCTCGTCATCGGGGAAGTCGGCGAAGACCTCGGCGAGCACGCGCTGATGCGCCTCGTTGTCGAGCCCGGCGGTGCGGCGCCGTGCTTCGCCAAGCAGGCTGTCGTAACGCTCACGTCCCCTGGCGGTCAGTGCCATGCCGCGCTGCTCGATTTCACCGAAGCGGGCGGTATGGGTTCCCTGCCGCTCACCGGCAAAGTGGATGCCCTCTTCCAGCGCCTTGAAACTGGTCTGGCGCAGCAGGATGGGGCACGCGCGACGAGGCGGCCCCTCGATCACCGCCTTGGGCTGCATGCCGGCGGCGGGCATGCGCCGTTGCACTTCGTCGATGTCCAGCGTGCGCGGCGTGAGGTGATTGATGTGCGGGCCGCGGAAGCAGACCACGTCGGCGATCAACCGGTGCTCGGCATGCAGCGCCTGGTAGGTCTCCAGATCTACCGTGGCGTCGCGATGCCAGCGGAACGTCTCCAGAGCCTCACCGATGAAGCGCTCGGCCTGCTCTTCATCGAGCCCGCCCTGCGCTTCATGGAGTTCGATCAGCTGGCGACAACCCTGGGTGAAGATGTCGCGGCCGGCAAGAATGGCTGCCGCCTGCTCACGCAGCGTCGGGTTCTCGATCAGCTCGAGGCGCAGCAGCGAGGTGAAGATGCGGAAAGGGTTGCGCGCCAGCGCCGCGTCATCCACCGGGCGGAAGGCCGTGGAGTGTACCGGCACGCCGGCTTCGGAGAGGTCGTAGTAGCCCACCGGATGCATGCCCATGACGGCGAACAGGCGACGCAGCATGGCCAGCTCCTGGGCCGTGCCCACGCGGATGGCGCCATGGCGTTCGGCGTCCAGGCGCTCCAGTTCGCCATGGCTGGCAAGGCGCCCGGCCAGGGCGGGATCGGCCTCCAGGACTTGCCGGTTCACACGCTGGACCAGATCGAGCAGCGCCCCGTACTGCGGTACTTCAGCCTGATACATCGCCGACATGGCCCGGGAAAAGCGATCGCGGATCTCATCGGAAGTAAGATAGTGGGCAGACAATTCAGGCCTCCACGGTATGGGTATTGGGTTGAACGAGCGACTCCAGGGCGCGCTCGATGCGCCTGAGTCCTTCTTGCAGGGTGTCGGGCTCGGCGGTCAGCGGAGCCAGCAAACGCAGCACGTTGCGCCGTCGGCCGCTGGGCATCAGCAGCACACCGGCCTCGCGCGCCGCCGTCAGCAGCGCAGCCAGGTGATCGGCAGCGCCGGTGCGGTCGGTATCCTCGAACACGATCCCGCGCATGGCCCCCACGCCGGTGAGGTCTCCCAGCATTGGGAAGCGCCCACTGGCCTGCCAGCGTTGATGGGCCTCGACGATCAGCGCCTCCTGACGCGCGCCCCAGCTCGCCAGGGCCTCTTCGCTCATCAGGGCCATCACCGCACGCGCCGCGGCGCAGGCCAGGGCGTTGCCCGAATAGGTGCCGCCCAGCCCACCCTTGGGCACGGCGTCCATCAACTCCGTCCTACCCGCCACCGCCGCCAATGGCAGCCCCGCCGCCATGCTCTTGCCCATCAGCAGCAGATCGGGCTCGACACCCAGCCGGGAGAAGGCGAAGCGGGCCCCGGTGCGTCCGAACCCCGACTGGATCTCGTCGAAGATCAGCACGATGCCGTGCCTGTCGCACAGGGCGCGCAGCCGCTTGGCGAAGTCGGCACACAGCACGCGGAAACCGCCCTCGCCCTGGACCGGTTCGACGATGATGCACGCCACTTCGTCGGCAGGCGTTTCGACCTCGAAGAGCCGCTCCAGGGCTGCCATGGCCTGATCGGCATCGACACCGCTTTCACCGCTGGGGAAAGGCACGTGGTACACCGGCCCCGGCAAGGCGCCCAAGCGGCTCTTGTAGGGCTTCACCTTGCCGTTGAGATTCAGTGCCGCCAGCGTGCGCCCATGGAAGCCGTCGTCGAAGGCGATGACCGCCTGGCGACCGGTCGCCGCACGCGCCACCTTCAAGGCGTTCTCGGTGGCTTCGGCACCGCTGTTGGTGAGCATGCAGGAGAGCGGGTAGGAAACGGGCACGAAGGCATCCAACGCCTTGGCGACTTCCAGGTAGCCGCGGTGCGGTACGGCATTGAACGCCGAATGCATCAGCGTATCGACCTGCGACTTCACGGCCGTGACGATCTCGGGATGTGAATGCCCCAGGTTGAGGACGCCGATACCGCCGATGAAGTCGATGTAATGCGTGCCACGCTCGTCCCATACCTCGGCATTACGCCCCCGCTCGATACAGATGGGGTGCACGATACCCAGGCCCTGGCTGACGTGAGGAAAGTCCATGAAAAACGTCTCGCAACCGTGAGAGATCGCTCCATGAGAGCAGATGGCCGAGGGCATGCTCAAACGAAAAAAAGACGCCAATTCATTCCATAAAGTCATGAAATCTGGCGTCTTATATATTTTTCACAAAACTTTCATCAATCTACATGCGCGGCTTGCGATGACATTCCTAAATCTATCGCGAATGAGATATACCGAGCTACAGACCCTTGGGCGCGAAAATCCCCGGCGCATTGCGCCAGTACCCCTTGTAATCCATGCCGAAGCCGAACACGTAGCGGTCGACCACTTCGAGGCTGCAGTAGTCGGCCTTGAGACCCGGCACCGCCTTGCGGTCATGACGCTTGTCCACCAGCACGGCGGTGGAGATGCTCTCCGCGCCGGCTTCCTGGCAATAGTCGAGGATGGCGGCCAGGGTCGCGCCTTCGTCGAGGATGTCGTCGACGATCACCACATGGCGACCGGCCATGGGGATCTCCGGCGACACACGCCAGAACAGCTCGCCGCCGCGAATGCCGCCGCGGTAACGGGTGGCATGCAGGTAGTCGACTTCCAACGGGAAACCGAGCCGGGTGAGCAGGTGCCCCGTGGTGATCAGGCCACCGTTCATCACGCAGTAGAAGACCGGCAGCTTGTCGCCCAGATCGGCCGTGATCTGCTCGGCCATGCGGTCCAGCGCGCGCTCGACCTCTTCATGACTGATCAGGCAGTCGGCGTTGTCCATGACGTCGCGCATGGTGGCCAGGGATTGATGAAAGTCGGCTTCGAGTTTGGGCATGTATGACTCGTTTCAACGAAGGTAAACGGGAAGAGAAAGAGTTACAGCGAGGCCATGGCCTCGAGACGGGCATGCACCCGGCGCCAGCGCCCCAGCGCTGCCAATGAATCGATGTCGGGACGTGCACGACCGTAGCGCAGACGCGAGCCCAGCCGTACGCTCCGGCCCTGGCAGGCATCCAGCACTTCGAGCGCGGCGGCGCGATCGTTGCAGACCAGCACCATGTCGCAGCCGGCATCCAGCGCGGCCAAGGCGCGTTCGCCCGGCGAACCGGCGTAACCGGCACCTGCCATGCCGAGGTCGTCAGAGAAGATGGTGCCCTTGAACCCCAGCGACTCGCGCAGCAGACCCAGCCAGCTCGCCGAGAAACCGGCCGGACGCGCATCGAAGGCGGAGTAGACGACATGTGCCGGCATGACGCCATCCAGCCGCGAGCTCAGCTCGGCGAAAGGAATCAAATCATGTTGGCGCAGCTGCTCCAGCGGACGGTCGTCGACGGGCAGCTCCAGGTGGGAATCGGCCGCCACGCTGCCGTGCCCAGGGAAGTGCTTGCCCACCGCCGCCATGCCGGCTTCGTGCAGGCCGCCGATGAAGGCCCCCGCCATGGCCGCCACGGCATGGGGATCGGAAGAGAAACTGCGATCGCCGATGACACTGGAAATGCCGGTATCGACATCGAGCACCGGGGCGAAGCTGAGGTCGAGTCCGCAGGCGGCCATTTCCATGCCCAGCAGCCAGCCGGCATCTAGGCACAGGCGCAGCGTAACCTCGGGATTCGCTTCGTAGTCACGACCGATCCTGCCCATGGCGGGCAGACGCGTCACGCCGTCACGCAGGCGCTGGACGCGCCCCCCTTCCTGATCGATGGCCAGCAGCAGCCCAGGGCGAACGCTGCGAATGGCATTGCACAGCTCGCGCACTTGTCGCGCATGCTCGACGTTGCGCGCGAACAGGATGACACCCCCGACCTCCTGGCGCATGAGCATTTCGCGCTCTTCGCTACGCAACTCGGTCCCTTCCAGGTCGAGCATCACCGGACCTAGGGTCTGGGTCATGAGCGGAGTCCTTTGGCCATGAAAGGGAGCTGATTCTAGACGAAAGCCGTGCCAGGCGACAGCCACCCCCTAGCACGATCCGGTGCGACTGAATCCGCGCTCTATTCGTGGAGCCAGACCGGCGTTCCGGGCGGCGCCAGCGCGAAGACCGCGAGCAGATCCGCATCGCGCATGCGAATGCAGCCATGCGAACGCGGCACCCCCATCGGCTGATCGGGCGGCGTACCATGCAGGTAAATGTAGCGTCTTTGGGAGTCGACGGCGCCCCCGCGGTTGAACCCCCGCTCGAGCCCGCACAGCCAGAGGATGCGCGTCAGTATCCAATCGCGTTCCGGATGGGCCTCGGCCAGCGATTGGCTGAACGTCTCACCGGTATGACGCCGACCGCGAAACACGCTACCGGGGGGCAAGCCATCGCCAATGGCGGCCCGCACGTAATGCCAGCCGAGCGGTGTACGGCCGCTGCCTTCACGTTGGCCGGTACCGGCAAGCCCGGTGGAAACGGACCACTCTTCCTGCCGCTGCTCGCCCTGCCAGTGCACGAGGCACTGGCGGCCGATGTCGACCTCGAGCCATACCCCTTCACTGGGAGGCAACGCATCGAGCCTCGGCGTTTGCATCTCAGCTCGCCTTGGCCGGCTGCACGGCGGGCGGCGGCGGCAGCGGCGCATTCATGGCGGCGACCACGACCGGCCGCAGACGGCGTATCAGGTCACGCACCGACACGTGCTCGTGATAGTCCTTCTCGGCGATGTCTCGTAGCGCATCGAGACCGGACAGCGTGAAGATCACCGTGCCCAGCACGAAGTGCAGACGCCAGAAGCGTTCGGCATCCGGCAGCTCGGGGGTGGCGCGACGCACCAGGTCGGTGAAGCGGGTGAAGACGCTGCCGTACTCCTCCTGGATGTGCCGCCGCAGATGCCCCTGGGCCTGGCTGTAGGCCAACCCCAGCAGCTTCATGAACACCTTGAGGCTGTGCTTCTCCGCCGGCACCTCGAGCACGGTGCGCGCCATGGTCTCGAGCAGCTCTTCCAACGGAATGACGCCACCGGCATGCTGCGCCTCGAGTTCATCGAGGGCATGATGGAAACGCACCGTGAAAGGGTCAAGGTAGCGTGAGAATACCGCCTGGATCAGCGCCTTCTTGGAGCCGAAGTGATAGTTCACTGCCGCTAGATTGACGCGCGCCTTGCTGGTAATGGTGCGCAGTGAGGTCTCGGCAAAACCGCGTTCGGCAAAAAGCACCTCGGCGGTATCGAGAATGCGCGTGACGGTATCGGTCTGGGCCATGATCAATTCCCGCTGGAAACGCCTGTTTTAAACATTACAAAAGTCTACGTCATTCGCTGCCTTCTCACAACGTATAGCGTTGCATCAGCGTTTTAAACGACACCGCGGAATACAGCTCGGCTGAACTTCACTTTTACTGGATAGACTTCCATGCTGTATACTTGCACAATAGAGCAAGACAGCCATCGGAGTTCGCCATGAGCCGCCCCCTCACCTCGCGCCAGCAGAACGTGTACGACTTCATCGTCAAGACCATGCACGAGCTCGGCTATCCTCCCACTCGGGCCGAGATCGCCCGGGCCCTGGGTTTCCGCTCGCCGAACGCCGCCGAGGAGCACCTGCGTGCGCTGGAGCGCAAGGGCGTGATCCGGGTGATACGCGGCACTTCGCGCGGCATACGCCTGCCGGCACAGGACAACGATACCAGCGCCCTGGAGCCCAACAGCGAGGGGTTGCCGGTGATCGGTGAGGTCGCCGCCGGTAGCCCGATCCTCGCCGCCGAGCATATCGATCGCTACTGCCCACTGCCGCCGGACTACTTCACGCCCCGCGCCGACTACCTGCTCAAGGTTCGCGGCCTGTCGATGAAGGATATCGGCATCCTCGAAGGCGACCTGCTGGCGGTGCATCGCACCGAGCGTGTGCGCGACGGCCAGATCGTGGTGGCGCGTCTCGAAGACGAGGTGACGGTCAAGCGCTTCCATCGCCAGGGCCATCGGGTCGTGCTGGAGGCGGAGAACGCGGAGTTCGCTCCCATCGAGGTCGACCTGCGCCATCAGGAGCTGGAGATCGAAGGAATCGGAGTGGGGGTCATACGTGGCGGCAACGGCCAAGCTTTGGGTTGATCGCTTCCTGAACTCGACCATACGGCGTTGGAGCTCTCCTCGGAATGCTCATTGACTACAGTCAACTCCGCTTCCTCGTCGAGCTCCGCCTAGTCTGGTCATCGCTCAGAAAGCGCTCCAACTGAGCGGAACGACACTGATGAGTCGCAAGATTCTGCATGCCGACTGCGACTGTTTCTATGCCGCAGTGGAAATGCGCGACAACCCGGCGCTGCGCGAGGTGCCGCTGGCCATCGGTGGCAGCGCCGAGGGCCGCGGGGTGATCGCTACCTGCAACTATCCGGCGCGGGCCTACGGCATCCGCTCCGCCATGCCGACCGCCAGGGCTCTGCGCCTGTGCCCCCACCTCACCCTGCTCAAGGGTGACTTCGACCGCTACCGCGAAGCCTCGCAGCAGTTGCTGGCCATCTTCCACGAGCTGACGCCGCTGGTGGAGCCGCTCTCGCTGGATGAAGCCTTTCTCGACGTCACCGACGTCACGCGCTTTTCGGGCAGCGCCACCTGGATGGCGCGCTGGTTGAAGGAAGAGTGCTTCAAACGCGTCGGGATCACCGTCTCGGTTGGCGCGGCCCCGGCGAAATTCCTGGCCAAGATCGCCAGCGACTGGGAGAAGCCGGACGGCCTCACCGTCATCGCCCCGGACCAGGTCGATGCGTTCCTGCGCCAGTTGCCCGTAACCAAGCTGCACGGCGTCGGCCCGGCCACGGCCAAGCGTCTCGAGACGCTCGAAATTGCCACCTGCGAAGATCTGCAGCAGGTTCCTCTGGAACGCCTGCTGCAGGAATTCGGCAAGTTCGGCCGCCGCCTGTTCGAACTGTCGCGGGGCATCGACGAGCGGCCGGTGCGCATCGAGCGCGAGCGCAAGTCGGTGAGCGTGGAGACCACCTTTGCCAGCGACCTGCCCGACCTGGCCCAGTGCTACGAACAGTTGAACCCGCTCTGCGAACGCCTGGAGGCGCGTCTGGCTCGCCACGGCCACCCGCCCGTGTCGGGGGCCTTCGTGAAGGTACGCTTCGACGACTTTTCGCTGACCACGCTGGACTCCCGAGGCGCTTCGCCCAGCGCCGAGACCTTCGCCTCGCTGATGGAGCAGGCCTGGGCCAGGCAAGGACGCCCGGTGCGCCTGCTCGGCGTGGGCGTGAGGCTGGTGTCGGACGATGCCAGACGCCAGCTCAGCCTGCCCTTCTGATTCCTCGCCGCCTGCCACTCAACTACCGCCTCCCGATCACTTGGTATCGATATAGCGGTGGCTGTCGAAGGTGGCGACCCAGTGGGGGTGGTAGACCATTAGAATGCTGAGCAGCATCCCGGTGATGAAGGCTTCGGGCGGCATCAGCAGTGGCAGGAACAGTGCATACTCCCTGGCCAGGTACACCGCCTCCGGATCGCCGGCCGCCAGCATGACCAGCCCCAGCCCAGCGCCCCCAGCTCCCAGCGCTGCCAGCGCCGCACCGAAGAAGCCGCATACGAATATGAGCACGAACAGGTTGTCGGGCAGATAGCGGTCCACGATGCGCCAGATCGACACCGTGATCATCATGGGAATCACCCCGTTGACCAGCACGTTGACGCCCAGCAAGGGCCAGCCGACCTTGCCCAGCAGCACCAGGGAGAGATTGGCGATCAGATTGGTCATGAGCGCCAATGGCGCCTTGAAGATCAGCGTCAGCAATGCCGTGAGCATCAAGTGCAGGCTCAGCCAGTCCACCGACTGCGCCCTGAGCTGCCACATCAGCACGACCGCCACGCTTGCCGCCAGCCAGCGGTGCTGCAGAGCCCGGTCGCTCAGCAGCACCTGCCAGGAGTGATGCACCACCGACAGCCCCAGCACCGACAACGATACCGCTGCGCAGGCAAGCAGTATCCATGTCGGTAGTATCAGCTCGGATATGGTCATGCCGAACTCCCTTCGGGTTCAGGCAAAGACGACCGTCTTGTTGCCGTGGATCAGCACCCGATCTTCCAGATGCCAGCGCAACCCGCGGGCCAATACCGCCTTCTCCACGTCGCGGCCGAAACGCACCAGGTCCTGCGGCGTATGGCAGTGACTCACCCGGTGTATGTCCTGTTCGATGATCGGCCCGGCGTCCAGTTCCTCGGTGACGTAGTGACAGGTGGCGCCGATCAGCTTCACGCCCCGGGAGTGAGCCTGATGATAGGGACGCGCACCGGCAAAGGAGGGCAGGAAGCTGTGATGGATGTTGATCACCCGACCGGCATAGCGCTGGCACAGTCGCGGCGGCAGGATCTGCATGTAGCGGGCCAGTACCACGACGTCGGCCTCCAGGGCCTCGACCTGGCGCTCTACTTCGGCAAAGGCTGCCTCCTTGTCGTCGGCCTGCACGGGAACATGGAAATACGGCAGGTCGTGCCACTCCACCAGGCCGCGCATGTCGTCGTGATTGGAGATGACACCGACGATCTCGCAATCGAGCTCCCCTGCCGTCCAGCGGTAAAGCAGATCCACCAGACAGTGGGACTCGCGGGAGACCATGATCACCACCTTGGGACGACGGCGGGTATCGCGCAGAGCCCACTCCATGTCGAATTCACGGGCCACGGGATCGAAGGCCTCGGTCAACTCGCTTGCGCTCATGCCGATGGAGTCGGCGAGAATTTCGTAGCGCATGAAGAAGCGTCCGGCCTCCAGATCGGAGTGCTGGCTCGCTTCGGTGATGGAGCCCTCATGGCCCGCAATGAACCCGGAAACGCGAGCCACGATGCCGCGACGATCGGGACAGGAGACGACGAGTCGATAGTAGTGAGACATGAAAAACCCGCTGCTGAACGGAATCAGGAAGCCGGCATTGTAGCGAAATCGACATACCCACGACACGCCCAACCGCAGCCGCCCGCGGGCATTGCATTGTGAAGGGTCGCGACGATCCCGTATAGTGAAGACTCAATTGCCTGGTCCCTGTCTTGCCGATGTCTTCTACTCGCGTCACCATTCGTCCCCGCCGTCGCTGCCCGCTTCACTTCCTGCCGCTGGGGGGCTGTGGTGAGATCGGCATGAACATGACGCTGTATGGGTACGAAGAGACATGGATCGCGGTCGATTGCGGCATGATGATCCGTCAGGATCTGCCCGACTCACCGCTGCAGGTTCCCAGCCTGGAAACACCCGAGGCCCTCGGCATTCGCCCCCAGGCGCTGCTCATCACCCACGGTCATGAAGACCACATCGGTGCAGCCGCCTGGCTGTGGCCCAAGTGGCAATGCCCGATCTATGCCACCCCGTTGGCGGCCGGCCTGCTGCGCGCCAAATTCCACGAGCGCGGTCTCGCCACCGATGCCATTCAGGTGATCGAGCCGGGCGAAGCCCTGGAAAGCGGCCCCTTCACCCTGCGCTATCTGCCGTTGACCCACTCGATACCGGAGAGCTGCGCGCTGCTGATCGTCGTCGGCGATTACCGGGTGCTGCACACCGGCGACTGGAAGCTCGACCCCGAACCGCTCATCGGCCCGCCAGTGAAAGGCGCGACCTTTCGCGCCCTGGCACCGCTCGACCTGCTGGTGGGAGACTCCACCAATGCTCCCATGCCGGGCCACTCGCGCAGCGAAGGCGAAGTCGCCAGGGCCCTGGAGCAGCGCCTTGCCCAGTGCACGGGCCGGGTCGTGGTGACCTGCTTTGCCAGTAACCTGGCCCGGGTGCTGGCCGTGGCCAGAGCCGCCGAGCGCTGCGGACGCCGGGTAAGCCTGATGGGTCGCGCCATGGAACGCATGGTAGCCGTGGCCCGGGGGCTGGGTTACCTGGAGGACATGCCGGCGCTTGTCCCGGTCAGCGACCTGGGTTATCTGCCAGCGGAAGAGGTGCTGGTGATCGCCACGGGCAGCCAGGGGGAACCGCGGGCAGCATTGAGCCGCCTCGCCCATGGCCGACACCACAGCTTCGAGCTGATGGCAGGCGACACCGTGCTGTTCTCGGCCAAGGCGATTCCCGGCAACGAGTATCAGATCGAGCGCCTCAAACAGGCACTCAAACGCCTCGACGTGACGATCTGGGACGAATTCAACCATCCAGAGCTGCACGCCTCGGGGCATCCTGCCCAAGAGGAGCTACGCACCTTCTACGGCTGGGTACGACCGCATCATCTGCTGCCGGTGCATGGCGAACCACGCCACCAGCAGGCCCATCAGGAGCTGGCGCACTCGATGGGCATCCAGTCGCCCCTCTTACCGGTCAATGGCGATCTGATCCGGCTGGATGCGGAAGGCCTGAACGTCGAATCTCGCCATCCGCAGCGCCCCTGCATCGTCAGCCAGAACGCCGTCGCTCCCCTGCCCGGCCTTGCAGCGGAACAGGGCTCATCGCGTCACGGCATTCTCTATCTGGCCCTTTCGGTGGCCTACACGGGCACGGGCTGGACCCGCATTGGCAGGCTGATGATGGACGCCCACCGCGTCAGCGCCATGGACGAAGACAGTTTCACCGAATGGCTGGATGAAAGGTTGGAAGAGATCGATGTGTCGACGCTGGCCGAACTACGCTCAGCCCTGCAGCCTCAAATCACCTACTGGCTCGGTCAACATCTGCGCCAGTTGCCCGACATTCATCTGCAGCTCTTTGCCGTGGAAACACCGGCCTTTCGCTGAATTCTTCTCATGGCGACACAAGTGAACCGCTCCTGACATGAACAGCAGAAGGGAGCAAGGCCCCCGCCTTGCTCCCTTCTGTGGCACTACTAGCAGACGACTCGTTCCCTGCCGGGTCACGAACCGCTGGCATTCTTGGGTGGCCGACCGCGCCGACGGCGAGGTTGCTCACCCACGAGATCTTCCACGGAGAGACCAGCATCGCTCATGGCCTCACGGATCTCAGCCAGTTTTCTTTCCTTGTCCGCTTCTTCCTGTTTGCGGAGCTTCTCTTCCTCATTTTTCTGTTCGATGACCTCGCCGATAACATCGGAGAGCTTGTGCAGCTGCTCCATGCTCAACTGGCGAGCTGCGGCCCGAGCCACGTTCTTGTTACGGGCGATGCGCTCCAGGGTTTCGCTGGACATTGGCCTCCTCCATGCAAGAAAACGACGAGTCAGCCACAAAGGCCCACTCGTCGAAAGTATATGCCGATTTGCCATTTTGGCAAGAAAAGGGCCCACCAACGATGCACGGAATAGCGTCAAAGAGTTCCGACTTATGTCGGCATCTTCCCTCTCTTATCCCCCCGTCATGTTCATGAAGCGAACGATCTGAACATCGCCATCGGTGGTGAAATGGTGGCGCTCGGGCTTCAGAGGAAGTGCCTTGACGATGGCATGCTTGAGGGCATCGAGATCCCCCGGGTGCTGGCGCAGTACGGCACGCAGATCGACCGAATGCTCATTGCCAAGGCAGAGCAGAAGCCGCCCTTCCGCCGTCACACGGACCCGATTGCAGCTGGAGCAGAAGTTGTGGCTATGAGGGGAAATGAAGCCGATACGGCTGTCGCTGTCGCTCATGCGGTAGTAGCGCGAGGGCCCCAGCGTCGATTCGGTAGTCGGAATCAGTTCGTGACGCCGCTCGATTGCCGCCTTCACCTCGTCGCTGGAGCAAAAGGTCTCGGCCCGCGAATGATCGGAGACATCGCCGAGGGGCATCTCCTCGATGAAGCTGAGATCGACTCGCTCGGAGCGGGCGAACTCGACAAGATCGAGCACTTCATCGTCGTTGCGACCCTTGAGGATCACGGCATTGAGCTTGATGCGCTCGAAGCCGGCTTCGCGTGCGGCACGCAAGCCCTCCAGCACACGAGACAAATCGCCGGTACGGGTCAGCTTACGAAAGCGCTCGGGATCCAGGGTATCCAGGCTGATGTTGAGCCTTCCCAGCCCAGCTTCACGCAAGCGATGTGCATGCTTGACCAGCCCTGCCCCATTGGTGGTCATGGCCAGATCGCGCAGTCCCGGCAGCGCACTCGTTGCCTCGATGAGCTGATCGATGCCGCGCCGCACCAGGGGTTCTCCACCGGTCAGCCGGATCTTCTCGACCCCCATCTCGACGAACGCTCGCGCCACCAGAGTCAACTCTTCCAGCGTCAATATCTGCGCCCGAGGAAGGAAGGTCATCTCCTCGCTCATGCAGTAGACGCAGCGGAAATCGCAGCGATCCGTCACGGAGATCCGCACGTAGCGGACACGCCTGCCGAAGTCGTCGATCAACTCGGAAGGCAATGGCTCAGGGGATTTTGTCATTCTCGCTCTCCCAGCGGCTGGCATCACGGTAATCCGACTCACGCTCGGCAACCCAGTAGTCACCCGTGATGCTGTGTTCCTTTTTCCAGAAAGGGGCTCGGGTCTTGAGATAGTCCATGATGAAGTCACAGGCTTCGAAAGCGGCGCGCCGATGCGCACTGGCCACCACCACCAGTACGATAGGGTCTCCCGGGGTCAGTCGTCCAACCCGGTGAATGACCCGCACCCCCTGCAGCGACCAGCGAGCCTCGGCTTGATTGACGATCTCACCCAGCGCCGCCTCGGTCATGCCCGGATAATGCTCGAGGGTCAGTGCCGTGACATCGGGCCGTTCGTTGAAGTCGCGCACCAATCCGGTGAAGCTCACCACGGCGCCGATGTCGGAACGGTCGGCAAGCAGCCGCTGCTGTTCAACGCCGGCATCGAAAGGCGCTTCCTGAACCCGAATCATCGCCTCAACCTCCCGTCACCGGCGGAAAGAACGCCACTTCATCGTCG
Source organism: Halomonas sp. KM-1 (assembly GCF_000246875.1). Classification (NCBI taxonomy): domain Bacteria; kingdom Pseudomonadati; phylum Pseudomonadota; class Gammaproteobacteria; order Oceanospirillales; family Halomonadaceae; genus Halomonas; species Halomonas sp. KM-1. Next base: position 4,141 of record NZ_BAEU01000118.1, on the reverse strand, counting down.
TTGGTGATGGGAGTCGCATCCAACGCCATGACCTGATTGACGGCACACAGCACCCGACCCTCGCTGAGATGGGCAAAGCGAGGATCGCGCTTCACCAGGACACTTTTCAAGCCGCCGACATCGGTACTCGGCAGGCTGTCCAATAGCAGAGTGAGATCGCTGACGCCCAAGCGCTCGCGCAATTCGGCCAGAAACTTCACCCGCACACAGGGGGAATCGATGTCACAGCGGCTGCCCACCGAGACCTGCCCGGCCGCACCCTCACCCGTCACGATGGGGGCCGTTGCCGGCTCCACTTGGCGCCGATAATCTCCCGACTTGCCGCCCTGTTTGGCATCCAGGTGGATGGCGCCGATCTCCATGTCCTTATCGACTGCCTTGCACATGTCATAGAGCGTCAGACAGGCCACCGAGACGGCCGTCAGCGCCTCCATTTCCACACCGGTGCGCCCATTGAGGCGACACGTGGCGACGACCTCGACGCGGCTGTTCTGCTCATCCAGATGAAAGTCCACCGCCACCTTCGAGAGCGCCAAGGCATGGCACAGCGGGATCAGCTCGTGGGTGCGCTTGGCCGCCTGAATGCCGGCGATACGCGCCGTGGCCAACACATCCCCTTTGGGCAGCCCACCCTCGCTCAGTAGCGCCAGGGTCTCGGGCTTCATCTGGATATGGCCTGAAGCGGTCGCCTCGCGGCGGCTTTCCGGCTTGTCAGCGACATCGACCATATGGGCTTCGCCGCGCGTATTGAGATGGGTCAGACTCATGGGGTGCAGCCTCGGGATCGGTTGGGCAGTTGTCGGTTCAATGATGAAGCGCGTCAGCGGATGGCATCGCGAGGCGCGCACTCGGCCGGCCAGCGTGCCGGCCAGGCCGCCACCCAGGCGGCAATGGCGTTCAGGTCGTCGAGGTCGAGCCATTCGACCCCCGGCGGTAGCGCCACCCGGGGCTGGCTCGCCACGGCCTTGATCCACGGGTCTTCGGCCACTCGCAGCGTCTTGCCGACGGCCTCGCGGTAGAGTTCCAGCTTCGGCAAGGGCCAGGCCTTGAAGCCCTCTACCAGCACCAGGTCGGGCCGCTGGCTGCGCACGACGTCGATCAGTTGCGCAAGATCGGCCTCCTCACTCTCGGGCGTTTCCATCATCATGGCCCACCTGGCCCGTGACGCAACCAGCATCGGGGCCGCTCCCGCCTGCCGCAGGCGATGACTGTCCTTGCCCGGCTGGTCGACATCGAATTCATGATGCGCATGCTTGATCACGGCGGTACGCAGGCCACGCGCGGCAAGGCGCGGCAGCAACGCTTCCAGCAGCGTGGTCTTGCCGGTACCGCTCCAGGCGGCAATCCCCAGCAGCGGCAGTGCATCGTCGAAGCCAAGCGCGGCTGGCTGCGTTCGAGACATCAGGGTCAACTCTCCTCGTTCGGGCGCATCTCCAGGCGCCGCTTGTCATCTTCGCTGTTCAGGTTGATGAAGGCGTCCGGACAGTCACTGAAATCAATGGCGATCCAGGCATGGCGCTCGACCCAGCGACCGACCTTGCGCTCTCCTGCCTGCAGGGCGACATGCAGGTCGTCGGCCAGCGAGCGCTCGAGCAGCATGACCACGGGGTGCAGGCGTTCACCGTCATGGGCCACGGCGATGCGATGCTCGCCGATGCCGGCGACCATTCTCGCCACCAGATCGTCCGGCAGCGCCGGCGTGTCGCAGGGTACCACCAGCACCCAGGGCGTACCGGCAGCGAGCAGGCCGCTGTAGATACCCATCAGCGGCCCCTGGAAGCCCCCCAAGGCATCGGGCACCACCCGCCCGGCCAGCCGGCGATAGTCGTCGAGGTGCCGATTGGCACTGATCAGCACCTCGGCTACCCTGCCGGCGAATCGCGCCTGCACGTGACTTACCAGCGCGACGCCACGAAGCGGCTCGAGCCCCTTGTCTCGCCCGCCCATCCGTCGACCCTCACCGCCGGCCAGGATCAGGCCGGTCACGTCGGTAAGAGGGTTGGGTATCGCGTTTTCTGATCGATCGGTCATACCCCATCATGCCTCAGCCCGCGCGCCGCTTCCACGGCGCCGTACCGAACATGGGCATTGCCATGATCAAGGTCATCTTATCCAAGGCGCAGCTAACGGGTATCATGTGTCAAACAAATCGAACGTTCTGGACCTGACAATGGAAGGATTTGATGTAGGGACACGTCTGCGCGAATTGCGCAAGACACGCAAGCTGTCCCAGCGTGAACTGGCCAAGCGAGCCGGGGTTACCAACAGCACCATTTCGCTGATCGAGCAGAACAGCGTCAGCCCCTCGGTGAGCTCGCTGAAAAAGATTCTCGATGCCCTGCCGGTATCGATCAGCGCGTTCTTTGCCGGCGACGAGCCCTCACCGCCGCGCGCTTTCTATCCCGCCGAGGAGCTCACCGAGATCGGCGACGGCCATCTCTCATGGCGGCTGGTGGCGGCACGCCGCCCGGATCGCAGCATGTCGATCATTCATGAGCGCTACCCTCCTGGAGCGGATACCGGCGGGGACATGCTTGAGCACGATGGCGAGGAGGGCGGCGTGATCGTCGCCGGCGAGATCGAGCTCACCGTAGCCGGCGAAACTCGCCTGCTGCGCGCCGGCGACGCCTACTACTTCGATTCGCGCCTGCCCCACCGCTTCCGCAATGTGGGCGATGCGGAGTGCGTGATCGTCAGCGCCAACTCCCCGCCCACCTTTTCCGAAGGCGGCAAGGAGTTGCACCATACGTGAGGATCACTCCTCGTCGGCGGTGGGCAGCACCCAGTTCAACACGATGCCCACCAGCGCGGCGAGGCTCACGCCCTGCAGGGTGAACTGGCCACCACCGAACTGCATGCCGCCGATGCCGAACACCAGGATCAGCGATACCACCACCAGGTTGCGCGGCGCGGTAAGAGAGTGCCCGGCGCGCACCAGGGTGTTCATGCCGACCACGGCAATGGAGCCGAACAGCAGGGTCATGATACCGCCCATCACCGGGCCGGGGATGGTCTGCAGCAGTGCGCCCAGCTTGGCCACGAAAGCCAGCGCGATGGCGATGCAGGCGGCTACCACCATGATCCTGGGGTTGAAGGCACGGGTCAGGGTCACCGCACCGGTCACTTCGGAATAGGTGGTGTTGGGCGGACCGCCGAACAGCGCCGCAGTGGTGGTCGCCAGACCGTCACCCAGCAGGGTACGGTGCAGGCCGGGCTTTTCCAGGTAGTTCTTGCGCGTGACCGAGCCGATGGCAATCATGTCGCCGATATGCTCGACCGCAGGCGCGATGGCCACGGGGATCATGAACAGGATTGCCGCCCAGTGGAAGCTTGGCGCCGTGAAAGCAGGCATGGCCAGCCAGGCCGCGTCCTGCACCGGCGTGAAGTCGACGACGCCCATCAGCAGGGCCAGGACGTAGCCGGTGACGATGCCGCCCATGATCGGCACCAGCCGCAGCAGGCCGCGACCGAAGACGGCCAGTACCAGAGTCACCAGCAGACTCACCATGGAGAGAAAGATCGCCGGCCCATAGCCGATGTTGTCGCTGGTCTCGCCGGTGGCCATGCTCACCGCCACCGGCGCCAGGGCCAGACCGATCACCATGATCACCGGCCCCACCACCACGGGTGGCAGCAGGCGATGCAGCCAGGCCGTGCCCTTCAGGCGTACCGCCTGTGAGATCGCCACGTAGACCAGCCCCGCCGCCATCAGTCCGCCCATGGTGGCCGGCACGCCGAAATTGACCACCGAGCCCTGGATCGGGGCGATGAAGGCGAACGACGAAGCCAGGAAGACCGGCACGGTCACCTTGGTCACGCCGTGGAACACCAGGGTACCCACCCCGGCGGTGAACAGCGCCACGCTGGGGTCGAGTCCGGTCAAGAGCGGCACCAGCACCAGCGCGCCGAAGGCGACGAAGAGCATCTGCGCCCCGGTCAGCAGGACCCTGGGCAGGGATTCGGCAGGCGCCTGCGCAGCCGCCACATGTTCGTTCATGGGGTGTTTTCCTTCTTTTGTCGTGTCGTTGGGTCGAAGGCGTCCTGCCCAGAAAAACGCCCCTGGATCGCGATCTCAGGGGCGTGTACTCCATTTCTTCGACCTAGGGAAGCGCTGAACAAATCGACGAGCGAGATGAAGCGC